>CAKZZK010000065.1 GCA_937885235.1 uncultured Treponema sp. | reverse complement strand
GCAGGCATAGGCTTCGCGGCGGGCATCGTTGTCCATGTCGCTTAAAATGCAGCCGACGGACTGACCGAGGAAGCGGTAGACCCGTCCCATCCAGTGGCTGTCACGCTCCGCCAGATAATCGTTCACCGTAACGATATGTACTCCCTTGCCAGACAGGGAATTGAGATATGCGGCCTCAACGCACATCAGCGTCTTGCCTTCTCCTGTCTTCATCTCCGTGATGCGGCCGGAATGCAGCACGAGGGATCCCATAATCTGCACGGGATACGCCTTTTCGCCGAGGACGCGGTATGCTGCTTCGCGGGCAAGAGCAAAAGCTTCAGGCAGAATATCGTCCAATGACTCGCCTTTTGCCAGCCGGTCCTTAAAAATCTGTGTCTGGACAGGAAAATCTTCATCCTTGAATGCCTGTGCCCAGCTTTCTTTTGCTTCTACTTGAGCAACAATAGGCTGCAATGCCTTTACATCACGTTCATTTTGGGAGCCGAAAATAAACGTCAAAATCTTATCAAACATAATAGCATACTATATCTTTTTTTCCCCACATTGACAATATGGGCTTTATTCTTTATCCTAGTAATGCAATGAAAAACAGATGCGCCAGCCTTTTCCTCCTTGCCGTTCTCGTGCTGTGGGTTGACGGCTGCAGGCAGAGCAATACCGTTATATCCCTCGAAAAGGATGAAATTTTTACCTTGAGCTATGGTAATTTTGAAGATCAGCTGAATGTGTTTGACTTGGCGGGCATCAGCACTATCAAGATCCCCATCACCATGAGGGATGGCTTTTTCTATGTGGTGAACAGCAAGGCAAAGAAAATCATGCAGATGAACACCTATGGCGATCTGATAACCTTTTACTACAATCCTCAGGTAAACCCCGCCCCATCCTATGCAAAAGACAAAGACGTGCGCGTTGCCACCAGACGGGCTGTGGAATACGATTTCAATGAGCTTTCCTGTGTCGCTGTGGATTCCCACAAGCAGCTCTACGTGGTTGACAAGCTGCCGCTTGACAGGCAGGAGCAGGACGGGCAGAGCAGGCAGGTTTTGAACGAGGTTGTCCTGCGCTTTGGCAGTGACGGGCACTTCAAAGACTATATAGGCCAGCATGGTCCCGGGGATGTCCCCTTTCCCTCCGTCAAAGATATCCATACGACGAACAAAGACGAGTTCGTGGTGGTGAGCTATGCCAGCAACGGCTATACTGTGTTCTGGTTTTCAGCGGATGGCTACCTGCTTTACAAGGTGCCCATTGACAATCAGGATATGCCCTCTCCTTATGGCGAAGATTCGGGAAAGCTGTGGCATACCATTGATAACATTGTCCCCGACTACCAGAGCCACAGGCTCTATGTAAAAGTCGATTATTATTCAAGCTATATTGACGAGGCGAGCCGTCTGCAGTCAGGCGTAACTTTTACCAACTCATACATCTATGAGCTTGATGTAGAGGACGGCAGCTTTGGCGAGCCTCTGGAGGTGCTTCCCTACACGGAGCAGATAAGCGAGGGTTTTTCAAATACCCGCTACGAGATTCCCTACGATTTCTTAGGAGTAACTGAAAATGGCTGGCTTTTCTTTCTGCTGAGCACGACAGATGGCTTTGCCGTGCAGATGATCCAGCGGGACGGGCGGCGCATACTCAAGCGCAACCTTGCGACAGACAAGCGGGAAAGCCTTTATTATACGTTTACCTTGAGCAACAGCGGCATTTTGAGCGCGCTCTTTGTCAAGGAAGACAAAGCCTCTGTTGACTGGTGGCGCACGGACACGCTTATTCAGTCCATCGTCAGCAACTGATGTCCGGGGAGGAGCAATGGCATTTGGCGAAAATCAGATAGACGGCTACGCGGAAGGAGAGGAGCCGCTTGTATTTTATCACCGGCGTGGTTCCTTCCGGGAGAATGAGCCGGAGCACCTGCGCAACCTTGCGGAGGGAAAGGCTATGCCCAAACGGGGCTTTCTCCGTGTGCTTGTCAATTCCAAGGGCAACCGCATGATATTCGTGGTCATGGTGCTCTGCTTTGTCTTTCTGGGCGGGTACAAGATTTTTGCGCGGGGTGCAAATGAGGGCAGCGTAGGCGGCATTAACTGCAAGCTTTCCGCATTCTCCTTTCAGGATGCCGTCTATGCCAGCCTGAGCTTGAAGCAGTCCGCTGCGGACAAGAAGAAAGACTCGCTCCCTTCGCAGCAGCCGCTGACCGTGCTTTTTGCCGCCGTGACTGAAGACGGAACGGAGCTTGCCCGCTGGCAGGAAGATGCCTTGTTCCTGAAAGGGGAGGGGGGCGAGCAGTTTGTGCGTGCCACCTTTGAAGTGGGTGCGGCAAGAATACTCTGTGTCGTGCAGGCAGACGAGGGGACGGCGGAACTGAGCACGGCGGTCGAACGCAAATAGAAAGCTGTATACAAAACTTCTTTTTCATATTATACTGGCAGCAAAGAGGTTTATAGCATTTATGGTACAGTTTTATTTTCTTTCTATATTATTCAATATCCTTGCAGGCCTTATCCTTGTGTATGGGCGCAATCTCACCGTATCAGAATCAGCGGACTACAGCTTTTCAGATGATTTTGATTCTGATGAAGACAAGGATCTGTTTTCCGATGATGCCGAGTCAAAGCCAGAGGAGGCAAAACAGAGCGCGTTCAAAGACTTTGAAGGCTTCAATGGGCTGACCTTCCGTCTGGTGCTCGGCGTGCTCTGCGTGTTCGTCGGCCTGATGAAGCTGCTTTCTTCCTATAATATAGCGTTTATAGGAGATATCATCCCTGCTTTTGCCGGTTTCTTGGGCGGTGCCTCCCTTTTGATTGAATACTATGCCGCTTCTTCCGATAACACTGCTGCTATTCCCGTCAACGTGCAGAATGTTTTTATCGATTCCCGCAAGTACATTGGCGTGTTCTGCCTTGTGGCAGGAGTCCTTCACTTTATCTGCCCCAGAGTGCTCTTTCTGTAGGAAGTCTGAAAATGTCGAAGCTGTCTATTGCATGCATCGCGCTAGAAGGGAGAAAGGTGCTCATCGCCCTGCGAAATCCCACAGGGCAAATGGGGGGACGCTGGGAGTTTCCCGGCGGCAAGGTT
The DNA here is from genome assembly GCA_937885235.1 of uncultured Treponema sp. Lineage (GTDB taxonomy): Bacteria > Spirochaetota > Spirochaetia > Treponematales > Treponemataceae > Treponema_D. Next base: position 2,204 of record CAKZZK010000065.1, on the reverse strand, counting down.
GAAAACGGCGAAAGCGAGCGCGAGGCTGTTGTGCGTGAGTTCGCTGAGGAGTTTGGCATACAGGTTTCCGTTGGGGAACAGCTTGCAAGCGCTGAATTTGAACATAATGGCGAGACCGTGCAGCTCCATGCTTACCGTATCACCGTGCCCCATGATGGTACTGCTAAACCCTACGTGCTGAGCGAGCACACAGCTTACAAATGGGTCGATATTGAAGAAATTCCCACAGAGCCAGAGTCTTTTGTTGACAGCGATTTGCGCATTTATCCGTCTGTAAAGGCCTATGTTTTGCGGCAGGACGAAGCCGTATGAAGAAGGCTTTGTTCTGGTTTTCCTGTCTGTTTTTTGCATTGCTCTGTTTTCCTTCATGCACGAAGCAGGAAAGCATCAGCTTTGAGCAGGCAAACGAGGATCCGCTTGCCTACGTGCCTGGCTCGCTGTGGGCTGTCGTGACGGAACCCCTTGCCGTCTTTCGGGAGTCAGACAGCTACGAAAGCCCCGCCCTGCAGCCAGCTCGTCGCGGCGATGTTTTTGCCGTCACCGGCAGGCGGATTTCCACCCGTCAGGAGGGGACCGGCGCCTCTGCTACAACTCTTACGATAGTCTGGTACGGCTTTGACAACGGCTGGCTGGAAAGCAGCACCCTCGTGATCTATGACAACGAAATGCAGGCACAGAATGCAGGGCGCAAGCTGGTTGAACATTGATAGATGAAAACCAAAAAGGGTAAGAAAATGTTTGAAACAATTATAGAATTAAAAGCTATTCTTTTTCCAGAATTTTATATAGCAAGAGATTCTGAACGGGGCATTTTCTTATGCCGGCATACATTTCGTAACACCTCCCGATTTTCTACTGGACAATAATTTCACCGCTTTTCCTGAAATTCAGAAAGCGGATGCCGTCGCTCTCGCACTCCATATCTCCGCTGTAGATGACAGTCGGAGCAACGGCATTTTTTGCAAAAGCACGGAATTTTTTAAGGTTACGGGCAAAGTCCCCGTTAAACGTGGCTGCTGACTTTATTTCCACAGGGACAACGTTGCGCCCGTCCGCGATTATCAGGTCAATCTCAAAGCCTTTGCTGTCGCGGAAGTAATACAGGCTTTTCTCCAGCCCTTTTGCATACTGAGATTTAAGGATTTCAAGAACAATCATGTTCTCAAACAGATTCCCCACAAGCGGGTCCCGTGCAACTTGCCCTGCGTTTCGTATGCCCAAAAGATAGCAGGCAAGTCCGGTATCACAAAAATAAATCTTCGGTGATTTTATAAGCCGCTTGGTGTAATTTTCAAAATAGGGCTCCAGCCTAAAGATTATGAACGATGATTCCAGAACAGACAGCCACTCAGCTACCGTTGTCGAAGAAACGCCCGTGTCATTGGCAAGCGATTCGCAATTCACTACCTGCCCAATCCGTCCTGCAAGCAGCCGCAGGAATTTCTCGAATATGCCCTTGTGCTTCACGTTCAGGAGCAACTGCACATCGCGTTCCACATAGGTCTGAAAATACGAGCGGTAGAGCAAATCCACCGGCTGCCCCTCGGCATAGTGGCGAGGCATAAATCCCTGATACAGAAACTCATCGCGTGAAAAATCCAGCCCTGCTCTATTCAGTTCCGCAATGGAAAGGGGCAAGAGATTCAGAATTGCCGTCCTTCCGGCAAGCGACTGCGAAATGGCGGCTTGCAAACCCTGCTGAAAACTTCCCGTCAGGATAAATTGACCATGCGAACTATCTTTGTCAACAATGGTTTGAATCTTATTGAGCAGGGAAGGCACCCGCTGTACCTCGTCAATGATGACAGGTGCTTTTATCATGCTGAAAAAGCCATTTCTGTCATTCACGGCGAGGTCGTACAGCTCTGGATCTTCAAGATTTATGTATGCGTAATCCTTGAAAAAGAGCTGCGAAAGCATAGTCTTTCCTGACTGCCGGGGACCTAAAATGCTGACAATGGGAAAATTGTCTGCACAACGTTGCAACTCGCTTTCAATCGCCCGCTTTATAATGTTCATACCGTAAGCATAATGAAAAATGGTACAAATTTCAAGTACAACTTGAGATTTGTACCATAACGCCTTCCTGTGCCTCTTTATTTGTAAAGAAAGTAGTACAAACAGCTGTCATTGTTTTCTGCTATCGTGTGTTTATCAACAACAACGATATTCATTGGAGGAAAAAAATGAACATCAACACTCTT
>CAKZZK010000064.1 GCA_937885235.1 uncultured Treponema sp. | reverse complement strand
GAACGTGATTCCCGCCGATGAAAAGGGCTTTAAGCGTTTTACCCTGCTCGAGGGCTATGTGGATAAGATTTCGCTGAACGGGCCTGTCTCTGTCATCTGCTATATGGAACCGAGGGAAGAGCTTGACGGCGACCGCCCCATCCGCGTGCTTGGACAGGTGAAGGAAGAAGGGGGAGAGGCTGTCCTCTATGGCTATTCATACTGGCAGCCTGCGGATGATGTAAAGGAGATGCGTCCTTTCAACCCTGCGGGACAATAATTTTCTTAAATTTTTGCTGATTTTCATAACAGGTATAGTTGAAAATGAAATGCAGCGCCTGATAATATAGCAGGGTGCAATATTCCCGTTATTTCTTTTTGGGAGGCCGTTATGGCGAAAGTTGTGGAGGAAAAGGCTCCTGCCGACATGGCAGAGAAACTCCGGGCTCTGGAGGCTGCCCGCCTTCAGATTGAAAAGCAGTTTGGCACTGGATCGCTGATGAAGCTGGGGACAAAGACAGATACCACCAGCATTGACGTGGTGCCGTCAGGTTCCATACTGCTCGATGAAGCGCTTGGCATTGGTGGGTATCCGCGCGGCAGGATTATTGAGATGTACGGACCGGAAAGCTCCGGCAAGACGACGCTCGCGCTCCATGCCATTGCCGAGGCGCAGAAGCTTAAAGGCATTGCCGCCTTTATTGATGCCGAGCACGCGCTTGACCCAATTTATGCGAAAAATCTGGGCGTGAACATTGACGAGCTGTGGGTGTCTCAGCCTGACACCGGCGAGCAGGCTCTGGAAATCTGTGAAAATCTGGTGCGCTCTGGGGCGGTAGACATCGTGGTGGTGGACAGCGTTGCCGCGCTTACGCCTCAGAAAGAGATTGAAGGCGAGATGGGCGATTCCGTCATGGGGCTTCATGCCCGCCTGATGAGCCAGGCGCTGCGCAAGCTTACCGGCGTGGTCAGCAAGAGCAAGTGCATTGTGGTATTCATCAACCAGATCCGCATGAAGATAGGCATCATGTTCGGCAATCCTGAAACAACCACGGGCGGCAATGCGCTTAAATTCTATGCTTCCATCCGCCTTGAAATCCGTCGCATTGAGTCCATTGACGGCAAGGGCGAAGAAGAGGCTGTGGGCAACAGGGTCCGCGTAAAGATTGTGAAGAACAAGGTGGCGCCGCCTTTCCGCAAAGTGGAGCTGGACATCTATTTCGGCAAAGGCGTTTCTGCAAGCGCTTCCATACTCGATTCCGCCGTTAAGCACGGACTCATCGACA
>CAKZZK010000063.1 GCA_937885235.1 uncultured Treponema sp. | reverse complement strand
CTTACTCGCTCTTTCTGGCCCAAACCCTTCTTGATTTCTATGCTCACGCCGTCGCAGTCGCTTGAGGAGGGGAAAAGTCCGCGCGGGTTCCTGTAATCGTCGCATTGATGCCCGGCAGGATGATGTAGCTCACCCACACCGCTTCTGGCTGGTCTGAAAAAGAAGGAATGCTGCCCATATCCGTGAGCAGTTCTTCCTCTTCAAAGATTTCTTCGTATTCGATTATCTCCTCGTCTTCTTCGGCATCTACAAGGGAGACGACCGCGTAGTAGTATTCGGCGTTGTCCGGCACGGTATCTGTATAGGAAATCATATTGTTCCGCACGAAGGCAAGGGGCTTGAGGCTGTTCACTTCTTCCGCATCGTAGATGGGGCGGGGGGAGCGGTACACGGCAAAGCCCGTCACCCCGCTTTCCTGAATGTAATCCGGCAGGCTCCAGGTGAGCACTATATCCTGCTGCTGCCCCGGCAGCGCCCTCAGGTTGTAGACAAGATAGCTCGCCACCTGCGCGCTCCCCGGTGCGTGCAGCAAGGCGCAGAAAACGCATAGGGGCAGGGCTTTCTTGATGATTTTCGCTATATCCATGCCTACATAATGAAGCAATTCCCGCACTTTTGCAAGCGGCAGGAATCGCCCCTTATTTTGCTCCAAAGTAGCCTTGATTACGTGTCGCAGTAGACTTACATCTGTAGTAGTTTGTATCTTTAGTAGTTTTGTCAGACTGCGTGTTGCCGTTGAGGCGGTGCTGCGCGCAGAGCTTGTACGGCTTAAGGCGCAGCTTGAGCGGGTGGAGCGCGCCATGGAAGACGTAAAATAATGTCGAAAACAAAAGCGATTCTTGTATAGAAAAAATTCGCAAAAAACAAAAAAATAATTTGACAAGCTTGCATTTGCCCCTTATAATAAAATCATAATATAACCCCTAGGGAGGCCATTTTGGCAAAGGTTGAACTGAAGGGTATTGGCAAAATCTATGACGGTGGCGTACGCGCCGTGCAGAATGCCAATATCACTATCGAGGACAAAGAATTCTGTGTATTCGTAGGTCCTTCTGGATGCGGTAAGTCTACGACTCTCCGCATGGTTGCTGGTCTGGAAGATATCAGCGAAGGTGAACTGCTCATTGACGGCGAGCTCATGAACGATGTGCCGCCGAAAGACAGGAACATCGCAATGGTATTCCAGAATTACGCTCTGTACCCGCACATGACGGTGTACGACAACATGGCATTCGGTCTTAAAATCCGCAAGATGGATAAGGCTGAAATTCAGCGCCGTGTTGATGAGGCTGCGAAGATTCTTGGTTTGACGCAGTATCTGGATCGCAAACCCAAGGCGCTTTCCGGTGGACAGAGACAGCGTGTTGCTGTAGGCCGCGCAATAGTGCGCAATCCGAAAGTATTCTTGTTTGACGAGCCGCTTTCAAACCTTGACGCAAAGCTGCGCGTTACGATGCGTGGCGAAATTGCTGCATTGCACCAGAGATTGCAGGCAACGATGATTTATGTAACCCACGATCAGATTGAAGCTATGACGATGGGTACAAAGATTGTCGTTATGAAGGATGGACATGTCCAGCAGATTGGCGAACCGCTGTATCTCTACAACCATCCGATCAACAAGTTTGTGGCAGGATTCATTGGTTCTCCGCCGATGAACTTCCTCACCGTTACAATCAAGAAGAGCGGTGACAAGATTATTGCTGATGAAGGTTCCTTCGAGCTGACACCGACCCCTGCACAGCAGGAAGCGCTGAAGGCTTATGTGGGAAAAGAGGTGTATTTTGGCGTGCGTCCTGAGGATCTCGTGTATAACGATAGCCCCTCATCTGAAAACAATATGCAGATGAAGGTGACTAACAAGGAGCCGCTTGGTGCAGAAACTCATCTTTCCCTCGCCACGAAAGGTCAGCACGTAATTGCTCGTGTACAGGCTTCTGCAAAGGAGTCTTTCAAGCTGGGTGAGACGGTGAACTTTAAGCCGGCTATGGAGCGCTGCAAGTTCTTCATCAAGAATCCTGAGGATTTGGACGAAGAGAAAAACATTTGCGAGAAGATTGAATCTCCGTGGCTCAAGAACCCGATTACAGGCAAGATTGGCTATGACAAGTCAACAGTAGTTGACGCTGCCGCTAACTCATAATAGATAGCAATGCAGTGAAATGAGCCGCCGGAATTATTCCGGCGGCTTTTTTGTTTGTTGCAGAAAGAGCTAGAAACACTTTGCTCACATCACACTTTTATTTAAGACCTCGCAACCTTCTGTGTATCATTCATTTTTCACTTTTGGTATCCCACCTGAATCTCATGGTGGCTAGGGGTACGCTAGGCAGTTTTTCGACCTTGCCTCTTCTTGTTCCAAACAAGC
>CAKZZK010000062.1 GCA_937885235.1 uncultured Treponema sp. | reverse complement strand
TAAATGAAAAAAAGGAAGCAATAAATTTTTTATTTTCAAAACTTAATAAAAAGGATAAAATAAAAGAATTATATGACAATTTTGAATCTTTAAATGAAACTATTACTATAGAAGATATTAAAAACCGCTTTGATTACATCTTCATGCCGGTAAAGGAGGGCGGCGGCAAGCCAAAGCTCAAGCTGATAGACTGCGCCCCCTATACAGCGGAAGCGCCCCTGCGCATTGGAGCGTTGGACATATTCCCTGTGCCACTTCTGCACGGAACGCTTGCAGACAGCGGATGGCTTTTGTGCGGCAAGCACGAGGATGGCAGCGTTCACAGTATTGCCTACCTTACGGACTGCAACAGCGTTCCTTCATCGTCACTAGACCTTGTCCGCTCCCGCGCGAGCAGTTTGGAGCATCTGGTAATAGACGGCCTGCGTTCCGAGCCGCACTCCACGCATTTTTCCTTTGCGGAAGCGCTCGCTGTGGCAGAAAAGCTAAAACCGAAGCATACCTGGATTACGCACTTGACGCATGACAAAAGCCATCAGGAATTGCACCGCTGCCTGCACGAACTCTTGCTATCAGGACGCTTTTCCTCCCTACAGGAGATAGTGAGCCGCGGCGGTTCTGTGGAAGCGGCTTATGACGGGCTTGTTCTGGAAGCGTAGGCATAAAAAATCCCGTCCCAGAAGCGGAACGGGATTTGTATGGGCAAAAAACAGCTTATTTTGCTTCTTCTTTCTTTGCGCCAGCATTTGCGGGGGTGACATTGATTTTCTTGGTGATGAAGTCGCTCCTCAGACACTGAGTGCAGATGCGCAGGGTGCATGTTGAGCCGCCGATTTCTGTCTTAATCTTGAGCAGGTTGGGCTTCCAGCTACGGCGCGTATGATTGTATGACTTGCTTACATTGTTACCAAAGGATGTGTGTTTTCCGCAAATATCGCATGTTCTTGACATATCATTTACCTACCTATTCTATAGTTACCTGTGAGTGCAAGTAGTTTACAAAATTAAGCGCATTGTGTCAAGGGCAAATTTTTGCCTGTCACTTTCCATAACTCTTCTCTATGTCCTGAATCTGGTCGCGCAGCACCGCCGCCTGTTCGTAGTCAAGCCTGTCGGCGCATTCTTCCATCTCCTTCCGCAGGGCGGCAAGCAGCTTGCGGCGCTGGGCGGGGACAAAGAGGTTCGTGCTCTTTTTAAGCACGTCAAGCTGCACTTGGGCATTTGCCTCCGCATCCTCTTTTTCATGCACGAGGATGTCTTCCACAGCCTTGATGATGGTTTTGGGCGTTATGCCGTGCTTCTTGTTGTACGCTTCCTGAATGCTGCGGCGCCGCTTTGTCTCGTCGATGGCTTCCTTCATCGCGTCGCTCATGCGGTCTGCGTACATGACCACCATTCCCTCCGCGTTGCGGGCAGCACGACCTATTATCTGAATAAGGCTTGTCGTACTGCGCAGGAAGCCTATTTTATCCGCATCGAGGATGGCGATAAAGGAGACCTCCGGCAAATCTATGCCTTCGCGCAGAAGATTGATGCCTATCAGCACGTCCACTTCGCCGGAACGCAGGCTTTTTAGGATTTCTACGCGCTCGAAGGTGTCTATTTCGCTGTGGATATATTTTACCTTTAATTTCAGCTCTACGAGATAGTCTGTCAGGTCTTCCGCCATCTTTTTGGTGAGCGTCAGCACAAGGGAGCGTTCCTTCCGTGCAATGCGTTTCTGGACTTCCTTGTAGATGTCCTGCATCTGTCCCTCGCTCGGGCGCACTTCTACCAGAGGGTCTAACAAACCGGTGGGGCGGATGAGCTGTTCCACCACCTGAGTGGATTTTTTCACCTCTTCGGGACGGGGGGTCGCCGTCACATAGATGACCTGGTTCATCTTTGCGCTGAACTCCGCTGCTTTGAGCGGGCGGTTGTCCAGCGCACTCGGCAGACGGAAGCCGAAATCGACAAGGTTCTGCTTGCGGCTGCGGTCCCCTTCGTACATAGCGCCTATCTGCGGCACCGTTACGTGGGCTTCGTCTATCATGCACAGGAAGTCATCGGGAAAATAGTGGAGCAACGTTGCGGGCGGTTCTCCGGCCTTGCGTCCAGCGATGGGGGCGGAATAGTTTTCGATGCCTGAGCAATAGCCCATCTCTTTGAGCATCTCCATATCGTAAGTGACGCGAGTCTTGAGCCGATCTGCTTCCAGAAGCTTTTTTTGGGACAGGAGCTCTTCCACCCGCGCGTTCATTTCGTCCATGATGCGCTCCGTGGCAGCCCCCAGCATCTCCCGCGGCACGACGAAGTGCTTTGCGGGGTAAAGCCACAGCTCATCTAATTCTTCTATTATATTGCCATTGAGAACGTCAAAGCGGCGTATCCGAGCTACCTCGTCAAAATCAAGCTCTATGCGGTAGGCCTGATCGGTTTCCATGTAGGGGGGAAAGACTTCTATTGTGTCGCCCCGAATGCGGAAATTGCCCCGCTCGAGCACCATGTCGTTTCGCGCATATTGCACGGCAATCAGGCTTGCAGCGAGAGAGTGA
>CAKZZK010000061.1 GCA_937885235.1 uncultured Treponema sp. | reverse complement strand
AGGAGGTAAATAGTCACCCCCCCCAGAATGACTGCGAATACCACAGCCAGCAGGAAAGACCATCTTTGTACCTTTTTTATCATATAATCCTCCAAGGTATAGTATGTAAGATGGGAGTAGTATAGCGTATTTAAAGCATTTGATATAGTGGGCAACGGCAAATTTTACAAGAATTCTACAGGGACAGCGAGGAAGCGCAGGCGCTGGAAGCAGACGGCATAACATACTGATTTATAACAAGTTTTTCTCTTTGTACCTGTAACCCAAGCGGGGGAAATTCGTTATACTTATGATAACAAACAGATTTGAACTTTGGAGGTTTTTTTAATATGAAAACATTGACAAAGATAGTCGGCACTGCTGCCATTGCGGCAGCTTCATTTGGACTGCTGGCTCTTTCATGCAAGGTAAACAATGGCTCCGCAAACGTGGCTTTTGCGGAATCACCCAAAAAGGCAAGCGTCACGCAGGCTTCGGCGAGTGCCATCAGCACCACGGAGGCGCTGCAGAACGTGTTCCGCTCCATCAGCACCAATGTGCTGCCCGCAGTTGTGGAGGTTGACGTAACCGAAACCACGCAGGTGCAGTCCTACAATCCCTTCCGCGACCTGCCCTTCTTCTTCGGTATGCCCCGCGGCGGCGATGACGACAAGGACAGCGGCACACGCGAGATGCAGCAGTCTGCGCTCGGCAGCGGCGTCATCGTGCGCAAGACGGGAAAGACCGTCTACGTGCTCACCAACAACCACGTGGCAGGCAAGGCGACGACCATCACCCTCAAGCTCACCGACGGCCGCGAGTTTGACGGCAAGCTTGTCGGTGCCGACGAGCGCATGGACATAGCCCTCGTTTCTTTTGAGTGCAGCGACAGCATCACGGTGGCACAGCTGGGAGACAGCGATGACGTGCAGCAGGGAGACATCGTGCTTGCGCTCGGCAGCCCCCTCGGCTACTTTGCTTCCGTTACGCAGGGCATTGTGAGCGCCACGGGACGTTCCGGCGGTCAGATTGGCTCTATAAGCGACTTTATCCAGACAGATGCTGCCATCAATCAGGGCAACTCAGGCGGACCGCTCGTGAACATCTATGGCGAGGTTATCGGCATCAATACCTGGATTGCTTCCCAGTCAGGCGGCAGCCAGGGACTTGGTTTCTCCATTCCGATCAACAACATCAAGACAGCCATCGACCAGTTCATCAGCAAGGGCAAGATCACCTACGGCTGGCTCGGCGTGAGCCTTGTTGAACCCACCGCGGAGTACCAGAAGGATCTCGGCATTGGCGAAAAGCAGGCGGGCGTGCTTGCGGCGCAGATATTCATGGGCAACCCAGCGGCAAAGGGCGGTATGCAGGCAGGCGACTACATCATCGAGCTCAACGGCACCGCAATCAAGAGCGCGGACCAGCTGAGCCGCGAAATCGGCAACATTCCCGCGGGGCAGGTTGCAAAGATAGTCGTGCTGCGCGGCGGCAAGAAAGTGAACCTCTCCGTCAAGATTGAAGAGCGCAATCAGGAAGTAGCGGGCAACAACGGCAAGCTCTGGCCGGGCTTCATCGCGGCGCCCATCTCGGATGCTTCAAGGAAGCAGCTCAAGCTTGACGACAAGGTGAAGGGCATCATCGTGACGGGCGTGCAGGAGAAATCCCCTGCGGCAGCCCTGCGCCTCCAGAATGGCGATGTCATCACCGCCGTCAACGACACCAAGATAAGCAGCGTGGAGGAATTCTACGCGGCACTGGATACCACCAAGAACAAGGAAGTCTGGTTCGATGTCTACAGCGACGGCCACACGGTGAGCACGGGCAAGTACAAGATCAACCAGTAAGGAGAAAATAAAAAAAATGCGAAAAAAATAAAAAATTTTTTATTTTTTTTGTAACCATTTTTCGGGTTGCTTGTTTGTTTTTATGTAAGACGATTAAGAAATGGGCAGCTCTTACTCGTATAGAAACTCCTTGGAAACACCTTCCGGCGGGCGCTGGAGGGTGTTTTTTTGTCTAAAAGCTACCAATCAGAGGTCAAGGCAGCTGCCGAAGAAGCCGGATGCAGAGACGCCCTCTTCCCCGTCCGCAAGGTGCCGCACATCGCCAAGCTGCTGCACGCGGAAGACCACCTCGCCCGGAACGCGCTCTTCCGCCCCCAGCACCGTCACCGACGTGGGAGCGACAAAGAAGCCCTGCCACAGCTGCACGGGGCTTATGCCCGTCAGATAGCCGATGATGGCAAACATCACGCCGAGGTGGCAGACAAACACGAGCCGGCGGGGGTCTAGCTCCTTCTGTGTGGCGGCAAGATGGCTGTCAAGCGCCGCTTCTTCTTCGCTCAGGTGGGGCAGGCAGTTGTAGATTGGCGTCCGCGCATCTATGCGGGTGTAGTCATAGCGGGCAAGCAGCTCGTCAAAGCCCTTGCAGACATCGCGGTAATAGCCTTCAATGCCCGCTTTCTTGAAAGTGCCCGTGCGGAAGCACTTGTCGCGGTCAAAGTGCTTTTTTTCGGCAAAGTGGTCGCGGGGCAGCCAGTCCCAACAGACCGAGCGCTCTTTGCCGGTCCGCGGGTCAATGATGTGGTGGTCAAATTCGCGGAGCCACGGCATGGTTTCCGCCGTGCGGTTCAAAAGTTCCAGCGCGGGCTTGAGCGTGTCCTGCGCACGCCCGTAGGGGGACACATAGAAATCCGTAATCCCCTGCCATCCTGCAATGCGCTTTGCGAGCAGCTCGCTCTCCCGCCTGCCTTTTTCCGTCACCGTGTTGTTGCGGTAATCGGGGTCTCCGTGCCTGATAAAGATTAAGTGCATGGTAAAAATCTAACCTCCGTCCTGCCTTTGCTTATGTCCTTGACGGCGCTGCCAAAGCGGGCCGCCTCCTCTGCCCAGATGATGCCTTCCACCGACACGGCGGCTCCGTAATCCTCCTTTACCGAAGAGAGGTGATAGCCGCCAAAGCTGTGCCGCAGCGTCTCGTAAAGCCCGTAATCCGCACTGAACGAAAAGCGCCGTTTCTCTCGGTATGGCTCGCTCTCGCAGGAAGCGAGGACTTGCTTTGCAGCGTCCCCATAGGCGCGGACCAAGCCGCCTGTGCCCAGCAGCGTACCGCCAAAGTAGCGCGTCACCGTCAGCAGGATGTTGGTTATGCCGCTTCCCCTGAGCACATCGAGCACCGGCCGCCCCGCTGTGCCGGAAGGCTCCCCGTCGTCGCTCATGCCGTTTGTTTCCCCTTGCAGTCCCACGACAAAGGCGTGGACCACGTGGGAGGCGTCCTTTGAGCGCAGCTTTATCTCGTGCAGTTTCTCCCGCGCCGCTGCCTGCGAGTCAACGGGAAAGAC
>CAKZZK010000060.1 GCA_937885235.1 uncultured Treponema sp. | reverse complement strand
AGAGAAACTTCGGTTTTGCGGTGGCAAGGAGATTTTCCTGCTCGTCAGTCCGCAGCGCATAGTCTATAGGACAGATGATGGCACCGAGAAACACCGTGGCAAGATAGACGGTGCCCCACTCGGGAGAATTTTTCCCCGTCACCGCCACACGGTCGCCACGGTGCACTCCCTGCTCTGAAAGCCAGTCCGCCAAGGCAAGCACCTTTTCCTGCACCTGCGCATAGCTGAGCGAACTGCGGGTGCCTCCCGGTCCCTCAAAATCGGTAAAGCAGGCGCGTTCCCCGCAGCGTTTGACGCTTATGGTAAACATTTCAGGAATGGTGGGCCATTCTCCCGTAAAATCCTTCCCCCTGAACGGTGCAAGGATTGCCGTGGGGTCATAATTCTTCAAACTTGCCATAGTGAACAGTATAGCACAGCAGGGCGAAAAATGATACTAATCTTACAAATTATCGATGCAAAATCGCCTCTTGATTTTTTCCCCTGATGAAACTATACTCCTTGCACGGGGTACAAGATATGGCAATATATGATCCGAAATCACGGAATGCAGATGAATTTATCAACGATGCGGAGATTCTGGAAACACTTGCCTACGCTGATGCACATAAAGACGATGTGGCACTGATAGACCAGATACTGGAAAAAGCGCGCCCCGTCAAGCAGGGGAATGGCTGCCGTTGCGCAGGGCTGAGTCACAGGGAAGCCTCCGTGCTGCTTGCCTGCGATATTCCTGAGAAAGTTGAAAAAATGGCGGCTATTGCAAAGGAAATCAAGCAGGCTTTCTATGGCAACCGCATCGTCCTCTTTGCCCCGCTCTACCTGTCGAACTACTGCGTGAACGGCTGCCGCTACTGCCCCTACCATGCAGTGAACAAGCATATTCCGCGCAAAAAGCTCAGCCAGGAAGAAATTCGCGCCGAAGTCACCGCCCTGCAGGATATGGGGCACAAGCGGCTTGCCATTGAGGCGGGCGAAGACCCCGTGAACAATCCCATTGAATATATCCTTGAAAGCATCAAGACCATCTACAGCATCAAGCACAAAAACGGAGCCATCAGGCGCGTAAACGTGAACATCGCTGCCACCACGGTGGAAAACTACGCAAAGCTCAAGGATGCAGGCATAGGCACCTACATACTTTTTCAGGAAAGCTACCACCGGAAAGGCTACGAAGCACTGCACCCCACAGGTCCCAAACATAACTACGCCTGGCACACAGAGGCTATGGACAGGGCGATGGACGGGGGCATAGATGATGTGGGGCTGGGTGTGCTTTTCGGTCTGGAACGCTATCGCTACGAATTCGCGGGGCTTTTGATGCATGCGGAACACCTTGAGGCAGTGCACGGCGTGGGTCCCCACACCATAAGCGTTCCCCGCGTCAAAAAAGCGGAGGGAATCAATCCAGAGGTCTTTGGCAACGCCATCTCTGACGAAATCTTCGAGAAAATAATCGCCTGCATCAGGCTTGCGGTACCCTACACGGGCATGATAATCTCCACCCGCGAAAGCGAAGCCGTGCGCGGCAGAGTGCTGGACATGGGCATCAGCCAGATTTCAGGGGGCTCGCGCACAAGCGTAGGGGGATATACCGAGGGAGAACGCCCGCATGATACCGAGCAGTTTGACGTGAGCGACCAGCGCACGCTTGACGACGTGGTGCGCTGGCTCATGGAAATGCACCACATTCCTTCGTTCTGTACTGCCTGTTACCGCGAAGGGCGCACGGGAGACCGCTTTATGAGCCTGTGCAAAAGCGGCCAGATACTCAACTGCTGCCATCCCAACGCCCTTATGACGCTTACCGAATACCTCACCGACTACGCATCTCCCGAAACGAAGCAGATGGGCTTTGCGCTTGTAGAGCGTGAACTGGAGCGGATTCCTGCGGAAAAACTGCGGAGCATCGCGGCAAAGCACATCGAAGAGATAAAGTCAGGCGGAAAGCGGGACTTCCGCTTTTAATCTTCTACCCTTATTCTGATACGCACTGTAGCGGAACCGGATGTCGCAGTGATGGTTGCGGTGCCTGCGCGCAGTGCGGACAGCTTGCCCTTGCTGTTTACCGAGACCACGGAGCTGTTGGAGCTGGACCAGCTTACATCTGAGGGCGCGTTGAACAGGCCGAATTTAATGCTGTCTCCCACATCCATCGTATAGCTCAGGTAGGTGCCCGAAGCGGAAGACACAGTAGTGCCGCCGGAAGCGCGCATTGTAGACCATACATTGTTCCGTCCCGAAGCCCCAGTGCGGTACTCCCACCAGTCAATCGTCCAGTCATCGCTCCCCAGTTCAAGACCGCCCGCGACATCAACATACTGGCCATTGGAGAAAGAAATTGCCCCCCCCCCCACTTTGGCGTTTGCCGATGAAATGCTCGGATTGCCGTAAACCGTGCACACATTGCCGCACTCATCTTTGACCGTTGAGCCGTCAAAGTGCAGCATCACGATTGTCTTTCCCACTGTCTGCGCAGACACAAGTGCCCCCGCACACACCATAGCCAGGGCAGTTACGCCCGTCCGCAGTGATTTGACTACATTCATTTTCATAGTCAGTTCTCCTCCATTTCGCTGATGAAACGTATGATAAATATAAAGAAGCAGTGCGCTTCCCTTATATATACAACAAATGCTTTGCAGAATGGTTACAAAAAAGCGTTTGTTTACAAAAGCAGGAATAGTCGCTATACTGTCTGTGCAATGAACATAGTCATCATCGGAGCCGGCTTTACCGGTGTACAGCTTGCCAAGAGGCTCATCAATGAGAAAAACAATGTCATCTTGATAGACAACAATGAAGACACGGTGGAGCATGTGAGCAACAGGCTTGACTGCACCGTGCTCCGTGCTGACGGCAATAACCTTGAAACACTGGAAGAAGCAGGCATTGCCAAGGCGGACGCGCTCGTAACGCTCACCGAGGACGATGAAATCAACATGATCACCTGCTCGCTCGTCGATTCCGTCTACCCTTCCCTGCTCAAAATAGCGAGGGTGCGGAACTACGCCTACTATGTAAACAGAAGCAAGACCGTCAAACACCACGCCGAGCGCTTCAGCGGCAAACAGCGCCCGCTTTACGGCATAGACTTCATGATTCACCCCGATGTAGAGGCTGCAGAAGCCATAGTCAAAGCGGTGGAACACGGCGCCGTCAGCGATGTAGTGACTTTCGGTTCGCACTATGAGCTGACCGCTCTGCAAGTAGGAGAAGGCAGCCAGCTGGAAAACGTCGCTCTCAAACAGCTGCGGACGCTCACAGACTGCAAGTTCATCGTGGTTTTTGTGGAAAGCAAGGGCAATTCCTCCCTGCCGAGCGGCGAAACAATCCTGCACGAGGGAGACCGCATCGGCATACTCGCGCACAAAGACGACCTGCAAAAGCTGCTCGTGCTCTGCGGAGTCAAGGTTGACGCTTTCAGAAACATTACGCTCGTGGGAGCGGGCAGAATCGGCACCATAGTGGCAGACCACATCATAGAAAAGCGGAACACCTCGTTTTTCAAGAAGGTCTTTGAGAGCGCGCAGAAAAAGCTAGCCCAGAACATCGTCATCGTAGACAGCGACAAGAGCCTGTGCAAGGAGGCAAGCGAACGCTTCCCCACGGCGAAAGTCCTCTGCGGCGATGTGACAGACGAGGGCCTCATTCAAGAAGAAAAACTGGACAAATCAGACCTCGTCATCTGCGCGACACACAACCATGAGATGAACATGGTGGTTTCAGCCTATCTTGAATCGCTCGGCGTAGAAAAAACCATCGCCCTCGTCCCCCACTCCGCCTTTGCGGACATTGCCCGCAAGCTGGGTATAGAAGTGCCCGTCCCCCTGCGCGACACCATTGTGGACAGCATCATGAGCCACCTGCGCGGCAAGAACGTCACCGGACTGCACACCGTATCCAACGGCGCATTTGAAATCGTGGAATGCGACCTGCCCCCCGCAAGCAAGGTTGCCGGCAAGATGCTCAAAGACATAGCAAGCCCCGGCGAATACCTCTTGCTGCTCGTCAAGAAGCCGAACGGCCACTACGAGCTGCCCGCGGGTAATACCATGCTGGATGCCGGAGATCACCTCGTATTAATAGAAGAAACTGGAAACAAAAAGGTGCTGGAACGTTTCAGCGGAGTAAACTAAACTAAGGCAGGAAAACCAGATGTTTTTTACCGTCATACGCATTGTTTCCGTCATCCTCGGCATTGTGGGAACCACATTCATCATCCCCATCCTCACCGCGCTTGCCTGCCATGAATACGCGGTTATTCCCTCCTTTGCCCTGCCGCTGCTTGCCAGCTGGCTTTTAGCGCTTACTTTCATCTTCATCGGAAAGAAGAAAAAGGCAGTGCTTGACACCCGCAGCGCCTTTGCCGTCGTCGCCCTCGCATGGGTTTCGGCAAGCCTCTTCGGCGTCATCCCCCTCTACACAAGCGGCGCTATTCCGAACCTCCACGACGCGGTTTTTGAAAGCGTCAGCGGCTTTTCCACCACAGGGGCTACGATTATCCAAGACATAGAGGCACTCCCCCGCAGCATCAATATGTGGCGCTGCGAAACGCACTGGCTCGGCGGCATGGGCATTGTCGCGCTCACCGTGGCACTCTTGCCAATACTCGGCGTGGGGGGCTTCCA
>CAKZZK010000059.1 GCA_937885235.1 uncultured Treponema sp. | reverse complement strand
GGCATACGCCGTGCCGGCGTGGTTAACACGGGCGTACTCGACGAGGTGGCCAAGCATATCCGTGCTGGCATGTCGACACTGGAGATTGACCAGATTTGCCGTCGCTACTGCGACGAGCACAACGCCATTCCTGCCTGTTTGAACTATGGCGGCGACGAAGAGACGCCGCCGTTCCCCATGTCGGTGTGTACCAGCATCAACGAGGTGGTGTGTCACGGCGTGCCCAAGGCCGAGGACATCCTGGAGGAGGGCGACATCATCAACGTGGATGTGACGACCATCCTCGGCGGATATTACGCTGATGCCTCGCGTATGTTCGTGATTGGAAAGACGACTCCTGAGAAGCAGCGGTTGGTGGATGTGGCGCGTGAATGCCTGCAAATCGGCATTGAGGCTTGCCATCCCTACTGCTTCGTTGGCGACATCGGCAACTCCATCGCCCGTCATGCCCACAAGAATGGTTTCACCGTCGTGCGCGACCTCTGCGGTCACGGCGTGGGGCTTGAAGTGCACGAGGCCCCGTCAATACCGAACTGCCCGAGCCGCGGTGCCAACCCCCGCATACAGGCAGGCATGGTGCTCGCCATAGAGCCAATGATTAACGAGGGTACCGACGAGGTTATCACCGGTACCGATGACAATGACTGGACCGTTGTGTCCGCAGACGGCAGCTGGAGCTGTCACGAAGAGCACACGGTGGCTGTGTTCAAGGATCACACCGAAGTGCTTACCGATTTGGATTATAACGGTAATTCGTGCCTGAAAGGTACGACGCTGTAGCAAGGAGTAATATATGGCAAAGATTCAGATGAAGAACGCTGTCGCCGAGCTTGACGGTGATGAAATGACCCGCGTCCTGTGGCAGCTCATAAAGGACAAGTTGCTCAGTCCTTTTGTGGACCTTAAAACAGAATACTACGACCTGTCCATCATCGAGCGTGACAAGACGGACGACAAAATCACCTATGACGCGGCTGCTGCCATCAAGCGGCTTGGCGTGGGCGTAAAGTGCGCCACCATCACGAGCAATGCGGCGCGCATGGAAGAGTATAAGTTGAGCCACCTGACCCCTAGTCCCAACGGCATCCTGCGCGGCGAGCTGGACGGCACCATTTTCCGCGCACCCATCTTCGTCAAGAATATCCACAGCAATGTGAAGAGCTGGCAGAAGCCCATCGTTCTGGGGCGGCACGGCTACGGCGATGTGTACAAGAACTGCGAGATAAAGACCCCCTGCGCGGGAAAGGCGGAGCTTGTCTTTACCGGCGCTGACGGCAAGGAAATCCGCAAGACGATTATGGAGATGAAGGGAGCGGGCATCATTCAGGGCATTCACAATCTTGACGCTTCCATTGAAAGCTTTGCCCGCTGTTGCTTTAACTATGCCCTTGACCAGAAGATAAGCGTGTGGTTTGGCACAAAGGATACCATCAGCAAGGTCTATGACGGCAACTTTAAGGCTATCTTCCAGAGGATTTTTGATGCAGAATTCAAGGCAAAGTTCGATGCGGCGGGGCTTGAATACTTCTACACGCTCATCGACGATGCTGTTGCCCGCGTGATGAAGACTGAAGGCGGATTCCTGTGGGCGTGCAAGAACTACGACGGCGATGTGATGAGCGATATGATTGCCTCTGCCTGCGGTTCCCTTGCGATGATGACGAGCGTGCTCGTGAGCCCCAACGGGGAGTTTGAGTACGAGGCGAGCCACGGTACGGTGCAGAAGCACTACTACCGCTACCTCAAGGGCGAAAAGACCAGCACCAACCCCGTCGCCACCATCTTTGCCTGGACTGGAGCGCTCGCCAAGCGTGCGGAACTCGATGCCACCCCCGATCTGGCGGATTTTGCCCATCGTCTGGAAGCGGCAACGCTCGGCACCATAGAGGACGGCATCATGACAGGCGACCTTGCCAAGCTCGCTTCCCCTGCGGCGCAGAGGATTGTGAACAGCTGGGAATATATCGACGAGATAGCTTCGCGGATGGGGAAATAAGGGATGGAGCCGGCGGGGATGCCGCCGGCGGTGTAGAAGTTTGCGCATTAGCAGAGGAAGCAGATGACTTTCACCGAAACTGAAAAAGTAGAACTTAAACAAAAACTCACTGATGCGCTCCCTAAGGAAATTGTCGCATTTTTGAACACAAGCGGCGGTACTGTTTATATCGGTGTGAATGATGACAGCTCTATCTGCGGCGTGAGAACTCTGGATGACACGCTTAAGAAAATTGCTGATATGATAGAGAGTCAAATTCTTCCCGATGCCCGCGCTTTTGTGGAACTCGGCACAAGATATGTTGAGCAGAAGCATATCATCGAAATAAAAGTACAGAAAGGTGAGTCTCTGTATTATATCAAAAAATGGCTTCTCTCTATTTTGTGTGGGTGGCATATTATACCTTTACAAGGTATCTCCT
>CAKZZK010000058.1 GCA_937885235.1 uncultured Treponema sp. | reverse complement strand
GAGTTTGTTCAGCTTGCGGTAGAAGTTGATGAGCGGCTCTGTCTGGTCGCGGTAGACTTCCAGGCGGTGCGTGATGGCTTCCAGCTTGTCGTCATCGCGGGTGTAGAGCTCGCCGCCACACTTATCGCACTTCCCTTCCGTCTTCGGAGGATGAAATTTGACGTTGTAGTTTGTGCCGCAGCTCTTGCAGACGCGGCGATTGCTCAGGCGGGCGATGATGAGGTCGTTGTTTACCTCGAAGTTCACTACCTGAACGTCACCTTTGATTTTTTCCAGCGCTTCTGCCTGCGGAATAGTGCGCGGGAAGCCGTCGAGAATAAAGCCGTTCTTGCAGTCATCCTGCTTGAGGCGGTCTTCCACGAGCTCGCAGGTGATTTCATCGCTGACAAGTCCGCCTGCATCGATAATGCTCTTGACTTTTACGCCGAGCGGCGTCTGGTTTTTGATGGCGGCACGGAAAATATCACCCGTAGAGATGTGGGGAATGGCATATTCCTCTGCAACTTGTCCGGCAAGCGTGCCTTTTCCCGCTCCGGGAGGGCCTAAAAAGATGAAATTCATTCTTATTACTCCTTCTGTCTGCATATATTTAATCTATTGTATACCAGTTTTGCCAAAGCGACAAGTGAGAATTACATTTTCTGTCCGCCAGATGAAGAGCTTTTTTGCGGCAGCCTGAGAGAGGAGGGCAGTGAGCTTTTGCACTCCCTCTGCTCCCAGCGCGGCGGTGATTTTCTGACCGTATGCCGAATGCGGTGAGAACCATCTGCCTATATCTGCTTCGCTGATGCTGCGCTTTTCTTCCAGTTGAATATGCTTGCTTTCCACGGAAAACCCCGCTTCCGTAAAAGCTTTCGCTATGTCTTCTGCGCCCCAGGCGAAGAGCGGGTTTGATTTGTCGCTAAAGAATTCCTTTTCCGCCGCGTTCATTTTGTCTAGCAGGACTGCGGTGCCTGCGTCGGGAACGCTGTCCGCCAGCACCTGCGAGCTGATGAGCGGACTGATTTTCTGTCCGTGTGCCGGAATGCGCTGGGAGATGACGATAGCCGCGCCGTCAGCGATAAGGGGCGAGGCGTCCTTGACGAGGGGGGCGTCTTCGCTGAATGCGATGTCCCTCCCTGTTTTTTTGGTGCCTGTACAGGCTTCTTTTAGCGCCGCCGCGGTCTCTGCAATGTCTTCTGGCGAGGCAAAGATGTCTCTGAAAAAGAGTCTGTCAAAAACCACGCTGTCAAAAGAGGAAAGCAGCTTTCTAAAGCGTCCGCCTGCAAAGGTGTTTGCCCCTTCTTCCATGACCTTGAGCTGCGGTTTATCCAAGTCTCCGAGCGTGGCGGCGTACTGTTCCAGAAGCGAAAGCCCCTCGGCTTTGCGGCAGATGCCGCAGGTGCAGCCCTCTGGGCTTAGCCGCAAGAGCTCAAAAATCAGCAGCGCGTCATCAGCGTTCCAGACGAGATTCCGGTGGTGCCTCAGGACGCTTCCTGCCTGCAGCATGCTGTTGCGCAGGAGCATGAGCGTGTCTGCGCGCTTGGTTTCTAGCCGTGCCCGCCACGAGCGCTCTGCCTTTGCCAGTGCTGCGTCCCTGCTTTTGTCAGGAGGGCTGAAGGTGAGGTTTTCTTCTGTTTTGTTAAAGCCGTGGAAGTGCCCCGTCTTTTCCCACCATTCGGTGTTCTGTGCGCTCTGCTCTTCAAGCAGTGCCGCTATCTGCAGTTCCCGGCGGGAAAGCACGTCTTCCCGTATCTGCGCCTCATAGCCCTGCGTCGTGGGGGTGTAGAATACCCGCCCCATGAGGCTGTCTGGAAGGTATTGCTGTGCTACCCAGTGGTCGCGGTAGGCGTGGGGGTAGAGGTAGCCCGCGCCGTGCCCGAAACCTTCGGCATCGCGGCTGGGGTCTTTGAGGTGATTCGGCACGTCCGCGTCTTCCTTTTCCACGCTTGCGAGGGCATCGAAGAACGCCATGGAGCTGTTTGACTTGGGGGCTGTCGCAAGGTAGAGTGCCGCGTGGGCAAGAAAGTAACGGCCTTCCGGCATTCCCACGCGGTCAAATGCCGCCGCGCAGTTTTGCACCACTGTGATGGCGCTGGGGTCTGCAAGCCCTGTATCTTCGCACGCGCTGATGAGCATCCTGCGGAAGATGAAGTCGGGGTCTTCCCCTGCCCTGACCATACGGGCAAGCCAGTAACAGGCGGCATCGGGGTCACGCCCCCTCAGGCTTTTGATGAATGCGGAAATGATGTCGTAGTGGTAATCGCCGTCGCGGTCGTAGAGCACCACCTTCTTCTGGATGGATTCCTCCGCGGCTTCTTTGTCTATGTAGATGGTGCTTCCGTAGGCGGGGACGGGAGGTTTTGCTTCGGGATTCCAGCGCGGGGGGGTGGTTTCTACTGCCAGTTCCAGTGCATTCAGAAGCGAGCGGGCGTCTCCTGCGGCTGTATCCACGAGGTGTTCCAGTGCGCCTTTTTCAAAGACTACCTGCCAGTGGCCGTAGCCCCGCTCCACATCCTGTAGTGCCTGCTGTGCCGCTTTGAGCAGATCCTCCTTGCTGAGCGCCTTGAGCTGGAAGACGCGGCTGCGGCTTACCAGTGCCTTGTTTACCTCGAAAAAGGGGTTCTCCGTCGTAGCGCCGATGAGGATTATCGTGCCGTTTTCCACCCAAGGAAGCAGTGCGTCCTGCTGGCTTTTGTTCCAGCGGTGCACTTCGTCCACAAAGAGTATGGTTTTGCGCGTGTAAAGAGTACGTTGCTGCTCTGCATCGGCAATCGCCTTGCGTATGTCTGCTACTCCCGTCAGCACGGCGTTCAAGGTGATGAAATTTGATTTTGTGTGGTTGGCAATGACCCTTGCAAGCGTTGTTTTGCCTGAACCGGGGGGACCGTAGAAGATAACTGAGCTGAGCTGGTCAGCGGCAATGGCGCGGCGCAGAAGCCGTCCCTTGCCTACGATATGATCCTGCCCGATGTATTCGTCCAGAGTACGCGGCCTCATGCGCGCGGCAAGAGGCTCGTGTGACTTTGGCGCGTCAAACAGCGAGGCTTCGCCCATCAGTTACCGCTGCTTGAATTAGTGCCGTCCCTGTCCCAGCCGCTGCCGGGGTAGAAAGCGTACAGTCCTTCTTTCTTCGTATAAGAAGCGCCTCGTGAGTCTTTGTACACGTATATAGGAGCATTTCCTTCGTTGTTACCACGGAAAGCTTCTGGAATGTAGACCACGAAGCAGCGGAAGCCGCCGAAGATAGATTTTGCCCCTTCGCCGGTAAACGATTCGCTTGGGTTGCCTAAAGAACCATCATCATTAATTTTTATGCGGTATAAACCTTGGTTAGCACCTATGACGAGGTAGTCTTTCGTAGCGCTGATAGCCCAGATTCTTCCTGTGTCGCTACCGCTGGTGTCCAAGATTTCTGTACCATCGCGGTAAATCTTTGTATCACCGTCACCACCCGTAATAGAATAGGTATAGTTATTACTGGCTTTTACTTTGATACAATTATCTATATATACATTGCTACCAGAATGCAGTGGAGTTGAGGAAAAATTAGATATGCTGGTGTCTGTAGCTATTTTTTGAGGGCCGTTCCAGCTTGAGAGGTTTGTAGTGCTGTATTCATAGTATGTAGGCACATTATAACCGTCATCGTCCTCATATGTATAGGCAATCATGTAAAGCGTTGACCCTTCTACACCGAGGTATATTGGATAATGCTTGCTGTCGAGGACAGAGAGACTCGTCCACGCTTTCCGTGAAAGACCGCCACTGGGCTTTCTATATATCTCCCCCGCGTGTCCCGCGCTCAGGTAGAGGTAGTCCTGAAACTCGACGATGGAGCTGACGGTGCCCGTGATGCCAGAGTCATCAACTTCTATCTCTTCGTCAATCGTTTCAAAAATGCTGTCATGGCAGGCGGAAAAAAGCAGTGCCAGTGCCGCTGCAAATCCCAGATAAAATCGCTGTTTTGTCATATACATCACCGTTTTCCGTATTAGAAATAGAAGCGTGCGCTCACCGCAATGGTAAGGAAACGCGCGTACCTGTTTTTATCGCCTGTCCCCCATATCTTGCCGAACTGGGGAAGTATGGTGTATGATACATCTGCGCCGACAGACCAGCTCTGGCTCAGCTTGTAGTGTGCGCCAACTTCCGGCTTGATGACCAGTCCCGGCCAGTATGTGTACTTGTTGTATGTCTCCCAGGCAAGTCCTACACCGAGCGAGATGGGAAATTCAAAGTTCTTGAAGGAAGGCTGGAAAGTGGCAGAAAATACGATAGGGACGTGGTTGAAAAGGTTTTCACCTATGGATGAGTTAAAGCCAAAGCCTATGTCCGCTCCGAGCGCGAACCAGTCTGTCAGGAAGTAGTGGTAGCCTATGGAACCGAGTCCGCCTATCTTAAGCTTTCCCGAACCGCCGGGGAAGGGGTTGCCGAAGTCTGTCGGAACGGTGAGGGCGATGGAGATTTTGATCATCTGGTCGCCGGCGCGCGTCCTGTTGAAGATGTAGGCTATATCATCGTTTTCCTCATGCTCTTTCTGATCCTCGTCATAGTAGTCGTCATTGTCGTCACCAAAATCGTCGTCCTCTTCGTAGGATTCATCGTCATCGTAGTAATCCCGCTGGGCGAAAGTCATCCCTGCACAGAAAAGCAACAGGCAGCAGATAGATAGAATACGTTTCATAATACCTCATATAGCAATTTGTAATAAAATTCTGTATAGTAACGTTGTGTAATAATATCGTTTTGCAGACTTTATTTCAACATTATTATACGATTTATTAATAAAACTACGTTATATCAGGAAGGTTACATATGAGTGCTGTAATTATTGACGGCAAGGCTGTTGCCGAAGAAGTGCGGGCGGATGTGGCGGCAAAGGTTGCTGCCCTCAAGGAAAAGGGCGTGGTTCCCTGCCTTGCAGTGATATTGATAGGCGAAAATCCGGCGAGCGTGAGCTATGTGACGGGTAAACGCAAGGCGCTTGCGGAAGCGGGCATGGCGGACAAGAGCATCTTGCTGCCCGAAGCGACCACGGAAAGCGAAGTTCTTTCTATTATAAAGCGTCTGAACGAAGATACGTCGGTTCACGGCATCCTCGTGCAGCTGCCCCTTCCGCGGCACATAGATGAAAAGACGGTGACGGCTGCCATCAGCCCAGATAAAGATGTGGACGGCTTCCATCCGTGTAATGTGGGAAAGCTTGTCAGCGGGGAAAAATGCTTCCTTCCCTGTACGCCCCACGGCATCTGCGTGCTGCTTAAAAAGGCGGGGGTAAAGACGGATGGCGCCCATGCTGTGATTGTGGGCAGGAGCAACATTGTGGGAAAGCCCATGGCGCTCTTGCTTTTGCGCCGCGAGTACAATGCCACGGTGACTGTCTGCCACACAGGAACGAAGGACCTTGCGTCCATTACCCGCCAGGCTGATATACTCATCGTTGCCTCGGGGCACGTGAATACGGTGACTGCCGACATGGTGAAGCCGGGCGCGACGGTCATCGACGTCGGCGTGAACCGCATCCCCGACGCGACGCGCCCGAAGGGCTTCCGGCTTGTCGGCGACGCCGACTTCGAGAGCTGTTCGAAGGTCGCGGGCGCAATCACGCCCGTCCCCGGCGGCGTCGGGCCGATGACGATAACGATGCTCCTCTGGAACACTCTCGAAAGCGCCCGCCGCGCCACGTTATTATGCAGTGGAAATTAAAATGGACAACGCTGGCCATATTGGCGACGTTCAGCGCAGCGCTCGCGGCTGGCTATGGGACAAACAGTCCGCTGACGGTTTCTTCGCCCGACGGACGGCTTCAGGCCGTCTTCAGCACGGACGAGATGAAGGCCTTGTAGATGTTGGCGAAGGCCACGTACAGCCCCTCGGGATGGCCGGAGGGAAGACGGCTGAACGCGGCGGCCTCCGGGCTGATGCTGGTGCCGGTGGAGAAGCGCAACCCGCTTTACCCCACGAGCTACGGCACCGGCGAGCTCATCCGTCACGCGCTCAGCGCGGGCTTTACCGACATATCCATCGCAATTGGAGGCAGCGCCACCAACGACGGCGGCATGGGCTGCGCGAGAGCGCTGGGAATAAGATTCCTTGACAAAGCCGGCAAAGAGCTTGAAGGGAGAGGCGAAAATCTTGAGAAG
>CAKZZK010000057.1 GCA_937885235.1 uncultured Treponema sp. | reverse complement strand
CGCTCAAAGTGCGCGCCATGATGGAGCAGAAAGTCGGCGAAGGCAGAGCGATTGCCGAAAGCAAGAACTTGAAGAAGCGACCTACAGAATAAGCACTTTTATTCTCGCACATCCGTGTGCTCGAAAAAAGTGGCCGAGAATTCCTGTTGTCTGCCTTATGCAGCAAGAATTCTCGCTCGTCTTTGCGCCACATCCTGTGGCGAATTTCCTCGCATACAAAACATGCGGGGATTTTTTTTCAATTTTCATTTTTCCGTTTTCAATTTTAAAATTCTGTGCTACACTATAAGCATTAATGAAAGTGTTGTTTCTTGCCCTTATGGGCGTGCTTCTGGCTTTTCTTCCGATTGGTGTAAAAAAGCTGTATCAAAAACGAAATCGTCTCTCTTTGCGCATGTTCAATATTCTTATTCCTGCCAGTTTGTCTGTTATTGCGCATATCATCGTCATTCTTGCAAAAAATGAACGGCTCGCGCTCATTGCGTATTCTTTCTATTTTGCAAACGCCACTTGGATTTCTACTTCTATCTTTTCGTTCTGCATTCAGTATTCGGAAGGGGGATTTTCCCGAAAACTCTACAATTTCCTTGTTCTTCCGCTCACTTTTATTGACACCTTCGCCATGCTCGCGAATAATTTCTTCCCGTTTGTATTCTCAGTGTACTATATGCGCTGGGGGCATGAATTCTATCTTCAGTATCTTCCCTCAAAACTGCTGCTTGTCCACATTTTGTTCGGCTATGTTCTTCTGCTTCTCAGCGTTTTTATTCTGTTGCGCCGAAGTTTGAAAGAGCCGCCTTCATTCCGCATTAAGTACAACACGGTGCTTCTTTCGCTTATTTTCATTATTTTTTCAAATGTCCTGTATGTTTTTTCGAAGATTCCGTTCAATTTTTCGATTCTTGTATACGGTGCGTGTTTTTTGATTATCTATTTTGTGGTAACGAATACGATTCCAAAGCGGCTGATTCAAAAAACGCTCGGGCTTATTTCCGACAATCTTTCGAACGGAATTATTTTATTCGACAACGACGAGCACTGTATTTATGTGAACGCTTTCGTAAAAAAGCTGCTTGATTGCGATTCCGACACGGTTTTGAAGCGGGAGTTGATTTCTGATTTTATCGAACGGAAGAAGAACTCAAACATCGAGCCTCATTCTGTTTTTTCGGCGGAGCTTGATTTCCAGAATGAAGATGAACGCCGTGTGTTTCAAATTTCAGATTTCTTCATTAAAGAAGAGTCGTTCACGCTCGGGCACTATTTTTTCATCATGGACATCACCGAGTCAAAAAATCAGATTCATGAAGAAAAAATGCTCCGTACGCGCGACAAACTGACGGAACTGTACAATCAGGATTATTTCTTTGAGAAAGTGGCGCATCGCCTTCGGTTCGACAAATTCACGCCGTATTATTTGATTGTCACCGACATTGTAAGCTTCAAGCTGATTAACGATTTGCACGGAAAGCCCTTTGGAGACATGATTCTCGTGCGGATTGCGGAGAGCATTCGGCGGAACGCGGCTTCCGATGACATTTATGGCCGTCTTTTCAATGACCATTTCGTTATGCTCGTTCCCAAGCGGCATTTTGATGAAGAAACCTATATCGGAGCATTTAAAAATTGCGTTCAGTATATGAATACTTTTTCGTATACGATTGTCGGGCACATGGGAATTTTTGAAATCGATGATTTATCGCTCCCCATTTCCGTTATGTGCGACAGGGCTTTTCTCGCGCTCCGAACCATAAAAAATGATTACAAGAACATGGTCGCGTATTATGACGATAACCTTCGCGACGAAGTGCTGAAAATGCAAATGCTCATGAACGAATTGCCACAGGCTTTGAAAAACGGGCAGGTGCACATGTACCTTCAGCCGCAATGCACGAAAGACCGCGCGGTTGTGGGAGCTGAGGCACTCGTGCGCTGGCATCACCCGAGCCGTGGGGTTATTCCGCCAACAGAATTCATTCAAGTCATCGAAAAAATCAATATTATTTCTGATGTCGATTTGTATGTGTGGGAATGTGCGTGCAAAAAACTCGCAGAATGGAAGGCTATGGGGCGAGATGACTTGGCAATTTCGGTGAACATTTCGGCAAAAGATTTTTTCACGATGGATTTGTACGAGACTTTCACGGAACTTGTCAAAAAATACGGCATTTCTCCGTCCAACTTGAACCTTGAAATCACCGAAACGGCAATCATCATGGATTTGGAAAAGCAAGTGCGGCTTCTTGACAGGCTTCGCGAGGCAGGATTCGTGGTTGAAATGGACGATTTTGGAAGCGGCTATTCGAGCCTCAACATGCTCAAAGATATTTCGGTCGATGTGCTCAAAATCGACATGGCATTTTTGCAGAAATCGCGGAATGACGAAAAAAGCCGTTTGATTCTAAAACGAATTATCATGCTTGCAAAGGAATTGGGCATGAAAGTCATTACCGAGGGAGTTGAGACCGAAGAACAGATGAATTTCCTTGCATCTGCCGGTTCGGATTTGTTCCAGGGATTCTGCTTCTCGCGACCGATTCCCGTCGTTGATTTTGAAGAAAAATACTTAAAATAGGAATTGCAATGGAAACTGAACTTACCCCCGCTGACTTGGAAAATGCGCTCAAAGAACTGTGCAATCTTCTCTCAAAAAACAATGATTCTTCCTTTATATACGAATTTTTCGGCTGTCTGTTTACGCCCGCCGAACTGAACGATTTTGCGAAGCGGTGGCTTTTGGTGCGCGAAATCGACAAAGGCACGACCCAGCGCGAAATCGCCAAGAAATTCCACATCTCGCTCTGCAAAATCACGCGCGGCTCGCGGGAACTAAAGAAAGATGATTCCGCCTTTAGAAAACTGCTGAATTTCGCTGATACAATAAAATAAACCACAGATTACACAGATGTCACAGATGAAAAATAAAAATCCGTGTAATCTGTGACATCTGTGGTTATATATTTTATTGAAGAAAAGCCTCTGATTCACTATAATAGACCTCAAATTTTAAAGAGGTCAGTGTTTCTATGCATTCTATTGAATTGGAAAAAGCGTATAATCCAAAGGATTTTGAGGACAGAATTTACTCTCAGTGGGTCGAAAAGGGCTATTTTAAGCCCGCAAGTGATTCGGACTCACCCGTTCACGCTCAGAAAAAATCATCGAACATCAAATATACGGTCGTCATTCCGCCGCCGAATGTCACGGGCGTGCTTCACATGGGGCATGGTCTTAACAACACGTTGCAGGACATTGTGGTGCGCTATCACCGCATGAAGGGCGACGACACGCTCTGGATTCCTGGAACTGACCACGCGGGAATCGCCACGCAGAATGTGGTTGAGCGCGCGCTCAAAAAAGAGGGCAAATCCCGAAACGACTTGGGGCGCGAAAAGTTCATCGAACGCACGTGGGAAGTTACGCGCGACCATCATGACACAATCGTAAAACAGCAGAAAAAGCTCGGAAATTCGGTTGACTGGAGCCGCGAGCGATTCACTTACGACGAGGGGCTTTCAAAAGCGGTGCGCGATGTGTTCGTCACGCTCTATGAGCGAGGGCTTATGTACAAAGGGCAAAGGCTCGTGAACTGGTGTCCGCGCTGTGGCACGGCTCTTGCCGATGATGAAGTTGACCATGTTGACACGCAGGGCGCGATGTACCATCTCTTCTATGAATATGCCGACGGAAGCGGAAAAATCGAAGTCGCCACCACCCGACCGGAAACATTCTTTGGTGATACTGCCGTTGCGGTGAACCCGGACGATGAGCGGTACAAGGATTTGGTCGGAAAAACGCTTAAACTTCCGCTCACAGGAAAAGAAATCCCGATTATCGCAGACGCTTATGTCGATAAAGAATTCGGAACGGGTATGGTGAAAATCACGCCGGCGCATGACCCGAACGACTGGGAAGTGGGCTTGCGACACAATCTTGAAGTCATCAATCTTTTGAATCCCGATGGAACGCTCAACGAGAATGTGCCCGAAAAATACCGCGGCTTAAAATGTGAGCAGGCGCGAAAACTCGTCATCGAAGATTTGACTGAAGCGGGGCTTTTCAAGGGCGAAGAAAAAATGACGCACTCGGTCGGGCACTGCTACCGCTGTAAGACGGTCGTTGAGCCGTATTTGAGCTATCAATGGTTCGTCAAAATGAAGCCGCTTGCCGAAAAAGCACTCAAAGCATGGCGAGACGGCGACATCGTGTTCTATCCGCGAAAATGGGAAAACACCTACACGCACTGGATGGAAAATATCCGCGACTGGTGCGTGAGCCGTCAGATTTGGTGGGGGCACAGAATCCCTGCATGGTATTGCGAATGCGGCGAAACAATCGTAAGCCGCGAAGATGTCACAAAATGCCCGAAATGCGGAAGCACGAATGTAAAGCAAGATCCCGATGTCTTGGACACTTGGTTTTCTTCTTGGCTCTGGCCGTTTAGTACGCTCGGCTGGCCAGAAAATACAAAAGATTTGGCGAATTTCTACCCGACGACGGCACTCGTTACCGCCTACGACATCATCTTCTTCTGGGTGAGCCGCATGATTATGGCGGGGCTTGAATTTACGGGTAAGGCTCCTTTCCACGACATCTACATACACGGCCTTGTGCGGGATAAGCAGGGGCGCAAGATGAGCAAGTCCCTCGGCAACGGCATTGACCCGCTTGAAATCATCGATATGTACGGAGCTGACGCGCTGAAATTTACATTAAGCTATATGTGCGCGCAGGGGCAGGAC
Organism: uncultured Treponema sp.; assembly: GCA_937885235.1. Classification (GTDB taxonomy): domain Bacteria; phylum Spirochaetota; class Spirochaetia; order Treponematales; family Treponemataceae; genus Treponema_D. The sequence goes on along the minus strand of CAKZZK010000057.1, from coordinate 18,790 downwards.
GTCTTGGTGGACAAGGACAGCTTTAAGATGGGCAGCCGCTTCTGCAACAAGGTCTGGAACGCGAGCCGCTATATACTCGGCAATCTGGAAGGGCGTACGCTCATCCCCGTGGCTGACTCCGACCTGACGGAGCTTGACCGCTGGATTTATGCCCGCCTTGATAACGCGGTGCGTTCCGTGCGTTCCGCACTGGAGGGCTACCGCTACAACGATGGGGCTTCCGCGCTCTACGAATACTTCTGGAACGATTTCTGCGACTGGTATGTGGAGGCGAGCAAGCTCAGCTTCCGCAACGGCGATGAGCACGAGAAGGACCGCGCTACCAGCGTCCTGCTCAATATAATGGAAGAAAGCCTGAGGCTTTTGCACCCCTACATTCCCTTCGTTACAGAGGAAATCTACGCCAAGCTGCCCCTCGCGGACATCATCGCGACCCGCGCCGCCCAGGGAACGCAGGGCATTCTGCCTGTGGAAAGCTATCAGGGCTTGCTCGTCAATGCTCCGTACCCTGTGCCCCTGGAAGCCCGCGTGAATGCGGCGGTGTCTGAACGCTTTGCCGTTCTGCAGGAGCTTATCCGCAGCCTGCGTGGCTTGCGCGTGGAGTGCGGGCTTGACCCCGCGGCAAAGCTGCACGTCGCCATCCAGATAAGCCCCGCTTCCCCCGCCGAAGTCATCAGGGAAAAGACTGATATGGTCTCGCTGCTTGCGGGCATTGCAAAGATTGACTTTGTGGACGGCAAGCCCGAAAAGGCGATCGGCACGGTGGGCGAGGGCTTTGAGGCGTTCCTGCTTGTGGATGATTCCATAAACAAGGAGCAGCTCGTCGCCCGCTTTACCAAGGCTATTGCCGCCGAGGAAGCTGCCATCAAGCGGAGCGAGGCTAAACTTTCCGGCAAATTTGCGGAGCATGCCCCTGCCGAGGTTGTTCAGGCTGAGCGAGACTCTCTTGCGGAAAGCAAGCGCAGGGTGGAAAAACTCAATTCCTATATAACGGCACTGTAAGGAGAATTGTATGGCCAAAGTATTCAATATGGCGACGGAAAAGCCAGACCGGATGGACGAAGAACACATGTTGCAGCTGAAAGGCATCTATATGGCGCCGTATATGCAGCTTGCCACCGCGCTTATAGGCAAGACCCGCTTTGCGGGGGGCAATATGTTCCGTCACCAGATTGATACGATGGGCATACTCATTGATTACGGCTACATAGACAGCACTTTGCTTAAAGCAAGCTGTGTGCACGATGTCATTGAGGACATTCCGGGCTTTGACAGCAGCCTCATTGAGAAGGCTGACGAGGAGGGACCGGAAGTCCTCAAGCTTGTGCGCGAGGTGACAAAGATGCCGGGCCAGCTCAAGCAGGACTATCTGCGCAATATTCTGGACAACGGCAGCCACAAGGCAAAGCTGCTCAAGTGCGCGGACAGGATAAGCAATATGATAAGCCTGGGCTTTGTGACGAGCGCGGAGTTTATTGAACGCTACTGCGACGAAACGGAGTACTTCATCTTCCCCATAGCCCTTGAGGTTGATTACAATATGTATCAGGAACTCATCAGGCTGGTTATGACCCGCCGCCAGTATCTGGAAGACTCGCACTATTTTGAGCGGAAGAAGTCCGACGATTAGCATTGTAGAGTTCAAGCATTTTGTCGCAGAACTGGGAAATATCCATCTCGTGATACGGTGTATAGAGCTGCACGATTTCTGTAATGGGGATGAAATTGTCAATCTGCTTGAAAGTCAGGTTGTTTTCCCACTGAAAGTACGTTAGCGCCCAGCCCGCCCAGTATTCGGGCGACTTGTTTGCTACGGGGCGATATTTTTTTGCAAGCGCCTCATCCCCAAGGATGTCAAGCGCAAGTTCTACTCCCGATTTTCCCGCAACCACAGCGGACTCTCCCCGTTCAAACTGCGAGGCTATTTTAGATAGGAGAAACTTTTTGTAAAAAGCAGTTATATCTTCTCTTAAGTCGTAGACAGCAAAATCAAGCATTGAGGCAAGGGTGTTTCTGGCTTTTGAAAGATAGATTTTATCGTAGGCGTGGGTCATCAGCTTTAATTTCCTCATCGAGAATTTGGATTATATACAGGTCGCCGCGTTGCCGTTTGTTTTTCTCTACATCAAAGTACTGCCGCCTTGCCGCCCTGTCGCGTTGCTCTTTCTTTGCAAACCATTCAGCTGACTCTGCAATTTCATAGCCCATAAATTTAATGGCATCAAAGGCTTTTTTGCTTTTCAGAACAAACTGGGTACCAAGCCTTCCGAGCTTCATTGCATTTCCTAGCTGGCGGACGGAAATTGTACCGTTTATGAAATCCTGTGCGAAAGAAAAATAGCTGTCATCAGCCCTGTAGCCTGTGATAATGTCGTATTTTTTGTATGGCACGGCAAAATTATCCAGAAGGTAATCTTTTGCGTCCTGCGCAAGTGCAGAACCTATATCGAAAATCCTGTTTTCGAGCAGTACGGCAAGCCAATGCAGGATTGTGTATTTACTGGAATTTAGGTTGAATATGGACAAGCCGTCGGTTTCAATTTGATAGATATTCGCGTAGCCGTTTGAGTCTTTTGATACGCCCCATTCTTTCGCAAGGGACAGCTCTTCCGTACAGTAAAAGCCCAATCCGTAGTCGTTTCTCTTTTTCCCGCCGCCAAAAAGTGGCTGTTCAATGATTTTATTTGACCCGTGATATATCGTCCGCAACATACCGTCATTATACTTTCAACGGGGGGCGATAGCAAGGGTGCTGCGAAAGATATGAAGATTTTCCCTCGGCCCGCCGATAATGAGGGGGGAGGGGCAGAAAATATCGTTGTGTGTTGCATAACGGTGAAAGGAGCAGGTCTGTCTAAATGAAAAAGATTCGTCTATTCTCATCGATTTCGCCAAAACTTGTTGTATCCAGCATTGCACCGCCAGCGATTGTCGCGCTGTTTGCATGCCTTTCTTTTTCTATCACTAACACGAGCGCAGTCCACAAAAACATCTCTGCGACTGTGAACGCTGCCATCTACAAGCTGAATGGCGATGTGCAGGAAATACTGCAGCCCAATGTGGACAAGATGAGCAACTGGCAGGCTATTGTCATGGAGATACACGAAGAAGCACCGCTTCAGCGCGTTATGCGCGGCATGGCAACAGATATGGCTGAGGGTGCTTTTTTCTACTATGCCACATATATCTCACGCTTTGATGAAGAGGGTTTTTTCATCAACAGCCTTGACTGGAAGCCCGATGACGATTGGGATCCCTCAACGAGGGGCTGGTTCAAAGAGGCTATGGCAAACAAGGGTGTGTTTACCTTTAGCGAGCCTTATGTTGACGACCGTACCGGCAGCCTCTGTGCCACCTTCTCCAAGTCCGTTGAAGACAACAGGGGCAATGTCCTCGGCGTGGCGGGCATGGACGTCATGCTCGATGAGCTGACGGAAGTTGTTTCCCGTGCCAACATATCGGAGCACAGCAACGTCTATATCCTCTTTTCCGATGGCCGCTACCTGACGAACCCCGACGGCAAGAAAATAATGAAAGAAAGCTATTTTACCGATGCCATCCTGAAGGAGTTAAAAAAGGCAGGCTATACCAAGGAACAGTTCTTCGATGGCAGCCAGAAATCCTTCATAGAGGGGAACCGCTTCTATGTCGCAAGCCGCATTGGGACTTCCCCCTGGTTCGTCGTCACCGATGGTCCCGTTTCTGACTTCAACGCCTCGTTCAAGCGCAGCATCTTCATCATCCTCTGCATACTGCTTGTGCTCGGCGGCATAAGCGCGTTTGTGAACATCTTTATAATGGGCGTGATGCGCCGCAAGGAAAAGCAGCTTGCCGACAAACTGCTTTCAGAGACCGAAGGGCTTGCCGCTTCCTCAAAAGCAAATGCTTCTACCAGCGTGGAGCAGAGCGCGGCTGTCAAGGAGATAGTCGCCACTATGGAAGACAACAACGAGCTTTCCGAGCATATCTCTCAGAAAATCAAAGACGTGTCCAGCGTGGCAAACAAGACCAACAGTGACGTTTCCGAAGGCGTACGCTATCTTGAAGAGAACGTGGCAAAGCTGCGCGAAATTTCAGCTGCCAACGTGAACACCATAGACGGCATAAAGGAGCTTGGCAATAAAATAGAAAACATCTGGGATATCGTGACGCTTATCAACTCCGTGGCAGATCAGGCGAAAATCATCGCTTTCAACGCGGAGCTTGAGGCGAGCAGCGCAGGGGAAGCGGGCAAGAACTTCCACATCGTCGCTACGGAAATCCGCCGCCTTGCCGATGGCATCATAGACGGTACGAAGGAGATAAAGGAGCGCATAAGCGAGATACAGCAGAGCTCCGACAGCCTTATCCTTGCGAGCGAGAGCGGCACGGAGAAAATCAACAGCGGCGTGGAGAACGCGGCAGCGCTTTCTGAGCGCTTTGAAAGCATCAAGAATGCTTCCGAAATCACTGCAGGCAGTGCGGGAGATATCACGACGATAATCCAGCAGCAGACGGTGGCGAGCGAGCAGATTTTGATTACGCTTAAGCAGATTGCGGCAGGCGTGGAGAATTTCAGCGCGGCGACGGAAAAGATTTCCACCGCCTCAGAGAACCTCAGGAATCTGGCAGAAGGCTTAAATAAATAAACAGGATTGTAGCGTTATGAAGTTCCGCATCAAGAATGAAGCAGGCTCAGAAAAGAACTCAAATATGCTCCGCCAGATTACGGGAATTATCGTTGGTGCTATGACCTTCGGCATGGTGAGCGCAGTCATACTTGCCATCGCCGTGTTTGACAGAAACTATACGCAGAGCACACAGGAATCGCTTGCCCACATGAGCGAGGGCGCGGTGCGCATCTTGGATGACTGGGCTGCCTTGCTGAAAGGGGTGTCAGAAGCCGCTGCCGTCCGCCCCGACATTGTGAAGGCGTTGGGCGGCGAAGACAGCCATATCTTGCTCCGGAATGCCGCCCGCTCGCTTGCAGAGGCAAACGATGTGGATATGCTTGCGTTTACCGACAGGAACGGCGTTGTCCTGCCCGGCAGCGGCTGGAACATAGCTGAAGGCACGAGCATCCGAGAGCATGAGGGCTTTGCAGCTGCGCTCAGGAACCACTCTATGCTGACCTATGAGCCGCTGGGCGATTCAAATTTCGCTATGGCGTATGCTTCCCCCATCCATGACACCGAGGGGCTTTTGCTGGGCGCGGTGATTGTCGCCTACGACCTTACCTCTGGTGACTTTACGGAGCTTATAAAAAGCAGCTTTGATGTGGAAAGCACCTTGTTTCAGGGGGACGAGCGAGTTGAAACAACGCTCAACATAGGTACGGGTACCCGACTGGAAAATGCCACCATCATTGAGAAAGTCTTGCGCAGGGGAGGCACGTTCATAGGCAAGAACAAAATCGGGGGCGAGCAGTATCTTTCCGTATATGCGCCGCTCGAATCGGGCAACGGGGCAGTGAAGGGCATGCTGTTCATCGCAAAAAGCTGCTCTGTTGTGACCCAGATTGCAAACGCGGTTATGAAGATCGTCGTACCCTACACTGTGGTCATGGTGCTTCTCGCTGGCATTATCATCTTCCAGTCTATGCAGAGGATGCGGAAGCGTGACCGCGCGATGGGAGAGACGCTTTTTTCAGAGACGCAGAACCTTGTTGTGGCGGCAAAGGAGAACGCTGCGACAAGCCAGGACCAGAGCGCGGCTGTCAAGGAGATAGTCGCCACAATGGAAGACAGCAACGAGCTTTCTGAAAATATCTCGCGGAAAATAAAAGACGTGTCCAGCGTGGCAAACAAGACAAACAGCGATGTTGCAGACGGCGTGCGCTACCTTGAGGACAACGTGGCAAAGCTGCGCGAGATTGCCGCCGCCAACGTGCATACGATAGACGGCATAAAGGAGCTTGGCAATAAAATAGAAAACATCTGGGATATCGTGACGCTTATCAACTCCGTGGCAGATCAGGCGAAAATCATCGCTTTCAACGCGGAGCTTGAGGCGAGCAGCGCAGGGGAAGCGGGCAAGAACTTCCACATCGTCGCTACGGAAATCCGCCGCCTTGCCGATGGCATCATAGACGGTACGAAGGAGATAAAGGAGCGCATAAGCGAGATACAGCAGAGCTCCGACAGCCTTATCCTTGCGAGCGAGAGCGGCACGGAGAAAATCAACAGCGGCGTGGAGAACGCGGCAGCGCTTTCTGAGCGCTTTGAAAGCATCAAGAATGCTTCCGAAATCACTGCAGGCAGTGCGGGAGATATCACGACGATAATCCAGCAGCAGACGGTGGCGAGCGAGCAGATTTTGATTACGCTTAAGCAGATTGCGGCGGGCGTTGAAAACTTCAGCGCGGCAACGGAGAATATTTCTTCCGCATCCCAGAAGCTTAAGGAAATTGCAACAGAACTGAACGGCAAGCAGGCGGTCGAGGATGCGGAACAGCCTGTAGCCAAGGACGCATGATGAACGAAGAGATTACTGAAAAGATTGCGCAGGAGCAGAGCGGACAGGTAGAAGTCGCCGTGCAGAAGAAGATGACTACCTGGCTCATCTTTTCTATTGCAAAGAAGAAGTACGCAGTGCGCTCTGCCGATGTGCTGGAAATCATCCGCGATGTTTCCGTGTACCGGCTCCCCTTTATGCCTGCTTACATAGAAGGCATTTTGAACCGCCGCGGTGACCCTTTCACCGTCATAAATCCCCGAAAGCTCATCGGTGATGACGATGCCACTCCGCCGGAAGAACCGCTGTTCCTCATCTTAAAGCGGGATGACGACCAGCTTTCCATCCATATCTCTGACATACTTCTTTTCACGGATATAGAGGAAAGCAACCTGAACCTCATCCCCGGCAGCAATGAAGACAGCTTCTTTCTGGGAACGCTCGGCTACGGCGGAGAAGAGATTTCGGTCTTAAACCCGAATGCCTTTGAACTGCTCATAAGGAAAGACCTTGGAAGCCAATAATCATTTTACCTGCATTGCGTATGACACCGTGGACTTCCTCATCCAGAGCAAGTACGTTGTTGCCGGCGTGTACCTTGACGTTGAAAAGACGGTGCGGAACATCACGTTCAACCGGGAGACGCTTCCGCATATCCACATAGGTTCTCTTCTGGAAGAGCAGTTTTTGTGCAAGCCGCTCGAAAACTACAACATCGTGCTGGTTATGAAGATGCATGACTTTGCGCGTGACGTGCGCCAGAAGATAGTGAACTTTACCGACACGGCATTTCCGGCAAGCGGCTATCTTGCCCTCTCGGTGAACAGCTCTATTGCGAGCAGGATTATAGACATAGGCACGCTGCGCCTTATCCCGCAGGGCATACGGGAGCGGCAGGAAGAGTGCGGTGTCTGCGCGGTGGGTTTTCTGACTGACGGCAAGGTGGGGAAGCTGTTTAAAAAGCAGCTCCTCATTTCTCCTGACAACTTGCTCAGAAAATTCTTTGCCGTCGGCTTGCTGAAAGGAAAATAAGGATAAGGGAAGGTAAAAAGATGAAGCTCATCATTGCGGATGATTCCGCCGTCATACGTGCCATTCTTGACCAGAATCTCGCGAAATACCCCGATGTGGAAATCATCGCGTCCGTGTCGAATGGCAGGAGGCTTATCCACGCTGCGAAAAACGAGCATCCCGATGCCGTCATAAGCGACATCGATATGCCCGAGATGACGGGACTTGAAGCCCTGCAGACGCTTTCGGGCAAGTTCCGCATTCCCGTCCTGATTCTGAGTGAGGATGAAGGTTCCCGCATAAACGCAAAGCGGGCGGGAGCTGCCGAGTTCATGGTGAAGCCGAAGCTAGACGGCTACAAGCAGGATTTCTTTGATGCGCTGATGAGCAATCTTTCACGGATTATTTCCGAGTCTGCTACGCGCCGCCCCGTTTCTCGTTCTTCTGCGAAGGATCGTGTGGCGGTAAAGCTTGGGGGCGGCTATAAAATCCTTTGCATAGGGGCAAGCACGGGCGGGCCTTCTGCGGTGGCAGAGGTGCTGTGCGGGCTTGGCAGGAATTTTCCGCTGCCCATTTTATATGCACAGCATATCGAAATAGGCGCGGACAAGTCTATGGCGGAGTGGTTTTCCAGCGTCTGTGACAACGTGCGCGTAAAGCTTGCAGAAGACGGCGAGGAAGCAAAAGCAGGTTCCATGTATATGGCTCCCGCAGATACGCACCTTGTCATTGACTACGTAAAGGTAAACGGCAATCCCGTCCTCAAGCTCTCTGACGAAGAGCCTGAGCGCTTTTTGCGGCCTGCGGTGAACAAGCTCTTCAGGAGCGCGGCTCAGTTCTACAAGAAGAACTGCCTTGCCGTTCTCCTCACGGGCATGGGGCGCGACGGTGCTGATGGCTGCAAGGTCATCTGCGATGCGGGCGGCTGGACCATTGTTGAAGATAAATCCACCTGCGTTGTGTTCGGAATGCCGGCTGCAGCGATAGAGGTGGGAGGTGCAAAAGAGGTTTTGCCGCGCGGAGAGATTGCTCCCCGCGTCTTGGCGATGGTAACGCAGTAATACAGGGGTAATGTAATGCTTATAACTGATGCTGAACTTGACAGCATTATCCATCTCGTCACCGAAAAGACGGGAATCATTCCGCGTGCAAGCCATCGGAGTGGCATAAAGTTATATATAGAAAAAGAGCTCTACGAAAGGTGCTGCACAGTGCAGAGCTACAAAACCGCCCTCTTGACGGACAATACGCTGTTTTCGGAACTGGTGAATGAAAGCACGGTGAACGAAACATATTTTTTCCGCGAGGAAAAGCAGTTTGCCCTGTTGCGCTCACGGCTTTTCCCCATGTGGCGGGCGATGTTCGGCAATATGACGATGAGAATTTGGAGCGCTGCATGCTCTTTCGGCGAAGAGGCGTATTCCTTGGCGTTGCTTGCAAAGTTTTGCGGCGTAAGAGCCTCGCTGACGGCGAGCGACATCAATTCAGAGGTGCTTGAGCATTGCAAAAAGGGCGTGTTTACTGGTTCCTCAATAAGGCAGGTGGACGGACGTGCGTTTAAGGATTTGCTTTTACCGTACATACAGCCGGATGGCTGGATAAAGTTCTCCGAGGACATAAAGAGCTGTATAGCGGTGAAGAAAATCAACCTTTCGCTGATTGACAGCCCGCTGTATGACTCGCTCTTGCCTAAGAACCAGAATATCATCTTTTTGCGCAACGTGTTCATTTATTTTAATCTAGAGCTTCGCTCGCGCATTTTGCACACGATTGCCGATAAATGCCTTGCAGATGGCGGCGTTCTGTTTGTGTCGATGAGTGAGATTGCGCAGCTTGATTCTTCCGTTGTGCCTCCTTCCTTTGAGAAGGTGGTGGATGGAAATGTGTTTTATTTTCGTAAGAAGAAAGGGAGGTAGGGACGAATGGCGAAAGTATCGGCAGATATTATCGAAAGCTTCGTTGAAGAAGTCGGCGACCTTGTAGAGGATTCAAGAAAAGACATCATAACGCTTAAAAATGTGCAGAACGATGAAAGTGCCCTTACGCGGCTTCTGCGCTGCCTGCACACGATGAAGGGCAATTCCCGTATGCTCGGCTTTTCAACAATCGAAAAGCTCTCTCATGCGGTTGAAGATGTATACAAGAGCGTTAAAGATGGCAAGATAAAGAACTCCGACCGTTTGGTCAAACTGGTCTTTGCCGTCATGGACAAGATTGAAGGCTGCATTGCCGCAATAAAGAAGAAGGGCTCTGACGAGCAGAACATAGAGCTGTACCTTCAGTACTGCGACAAGCTTGCGGCGGGCGAGCTCATAGACATAGACGCCTTTATTGCGGAAGTCAAAAAGTTTGAGGGCATCGCAGCCGAAGGGGACGATGAAGAGGAAAACGAAAAGGACGTCAGCGAAATCCAGTCAATCCGCATAAAGCTTTCGCGGGTAAACGAGATTATCGCGGCGTTTGACACGATGATAACGCGGGAGTTCCGCCTCAAGCATCAGCTTGACCAGCTGCGCAAGGTGGAGGAGGTCTCTGGTTTGCAGGAGCTTTCCAAAATCCGCAAGCAGTTTGAGTCTGATATCTTTGCGCTTGAAACGTCTATATTCGGCGTGCAGGAACAGGTCTTTGACCTGCGCATGCTGCCCATAAGCATAGTCCTGCGCCCCTTTGAGAACACCATCGCCATAGAGAGCCTTAACCTTGGCAAGAAGGTAAAGTGCGTCATTCCTCCCACGGATGTTGCCATAGACAAGGTGATATTGGAAGAGCTTGGCGACATCCTCATGCACCTCGTTAGGAACGCGCTTGACCACGGTGTTGAAACCCCGGAAGAGCGCAAGGCTGCGGGCAAGCCGGAAGAAGGCACGGTCAGCATAACCTGCGTGAGGGAGACAAAGCACATTGAGCTTACGATAAGCGATGACGGGCGCGGTCTTGACTACGCCAAAATCAGCGCGAAGGCAACGCGGCTCTATCCCGAACGTGCGGAAGAAATCAAGAATATGAGCAACAGGGAGCTTTCCCAATTCCTCTTCCAGTCAGGCTTTTCTACCAAGGACAAGGTCACGGAGCTTTCGGGGCGCGGCGTGGGGCTTGATGTGGTGTGGGCAAACGTGGAGAAAATTAAAGGCCGCATAAAGATAGAAAGCACGCAGGGCAAGGGCACTTCGTTCATCCTGCGCTTTCCGCTTTCGCTTTCCACCTTGCAGGGGCTCTTTGTCTTTGCGAACGGCGACAAGTACCTCATCTCCTCGCAGCACATTGTGGACATCATCTACCGCAAGAAGAGCGAGTACATCACGCTCCAGAACCAGAGCTACATAAAGTTTGAGGGGCAGCTTGTTCCCTGCTTCTCGCTTTCGTCTCTCTTTGAGGACCAGAAAGGCTTTGTCGCTTCCGATGCTGATTCCATCCTGATTGCGGAGTATATGGAACAGCGCATAGGCATCATCGTGGACCAAGTGCAGCAGTATGTGTCCCTCGTGGTCAAGCCGTTGCCGAACGCCTTCAAGAACTTTGCAATACTGCAGGGCATAGTCTTTGATGAGCATTACGACATAGTGCCCATCCTGCACGTGCCGGAAATTTTGCGGAAGTTTAAGTCCCTGCGCGGTTACGATATCAAGAAGTACGAGGCGGCGACAAAGAAGCGTACAATACGCATACTCGCCGTTGATGATTCCGACACGACGCGGCAGATTGAAAAGTCCATCCTTGAAAGCGGCGGCTTTGCGGTGGATGTTGCTGTTGACGGCATAGACGCGCTTGAAAAGGCAAAGCAAATGCCGTATGACCTTGTTGTTACCGACAAGGATATGCCGCGCATGAACGGCATAGTCCTGCTTGAAAACCTGCGCCACATGGAGCAGTACAAGAATGCTCCCATCATCGTTGTGTCCGCCGACCAGAGCAGGGAGACCATGAAGCAGTTTGAAAAGGCACAGGCAAGTGCGTTCATCGCAAAGGGCGATTTTAAACGCGGCAAGCTCATCAGCTTGGTAAACGAGCTGGTTAATGTATAGGAGTGAAGCAGAATGAGTAAGAAAATCCTTGCGCTTGAGACTTCGGTAACGATGCAGAAGCTGTTTACCACGAAGCTTGACAGCGATGATTATGCGGTACAATTTATAAATGACGGCAAGGCGGCAATATATACGCTCTTTGAGTTCCAGCCCGACATTTTCCTCATCAACAGCGATATTCGGGAGCCGCGGAGCTTTGAGATTGTGCGCATTGTCCGCTCTATTCCGTGCTTTAAGGAGATGACAATAGGGGTGTACTCTTCTTTCCCCTCGCCCCTTGATGAAGCCTTTGCCATGGAAAGCGGGGCTACATCCTTTGTGCGCATTGACCCCAAGACCCTGCTGCTGAACATAGATGAGCTGGGGCGTCTGCCTTCAAAGCGGCCGGACAGGGATGTGCTTTCCCAGTTGAAGAAGGGCTTTGACGACTCGTACCTTTTTATGAATGCGATGAAGGTTCTGGACAATGACTCCTACCAGAAGGCTTTGCTCGCGCGGCTTGTCAAGATGACGGACAGCATTGCCGAGATGGAGACCCTTGTAAGGGATTTCCTTTCGCTGATTGCGGAAGTCTGCGAGGTGCCCATCGCAGGGCTGTATATTGAGGAGAATGACGGTCCCTACGGCTACTATGTCTGCTCCGAGAACATTGGCGAAAAGGAGGCTTCGGACTTTTTGAATGTCTGCGGCGCTGACTTTGAAAAGGTGCTGCCGCAGTTCAACGTCTCTAAGATTGCGCCCAAGAAGCTTGACGAAAAGCCTGAGCTGAACCGCTTTTTCAGCCCAGACGTACCGCTTTCAAGCTATGCGAGCGCGGAGCTGAAGTCCAGCAACGGCATGCAGCTTTTTGGAACGGTGCACATTGTCTCCGACGGGAACATCTCTGGCGACAAGCAGAGTTTCTTTGACCTCAGCGTGAAGAACGCGGGCATTATCTTTGACAAGGCGCTCATCGTCAAGAAGGAAATCTTCTTTACCAAGCACATCAGGCGGGCGTTCAGCCGCTTTGTTCCCCCGCAGATTATTGACGACCTTGTCGCGGCAGCGGACGAAGAGGAGGACAAGGTTGCCGTGGGCGAAAAGCGCAAGGTGGCAATTCTCTTTAGCGACATCCGTTCCTTTACGAGCATAAGCGAATGCAACAGGCCTGAGGTTATGGTCGCCTTCCTGAACCGCTACTTTACCGCGATGGTGAATGCCATAAAGCGCTACGGCGGCACCATAGACAAGTTCATTGGAGATGCAATTATGGCGGAGTTTGGTGCCCCTGTTTCCTATGAGGATAACGCCCGCCGCGCTGTTGCCGCCGCCTACGAGATGCGCGAGCAGCTTCCCTCTGTGCCGCTTGAAGACTTGGTGCTCCCCGAGGGAATGAAGTTCAACATCGGCATAGGCATTCACTACGGCGATGTGACGGTGGGTTCTATCGGCTCTTCGGACAAGACTGACTACACGGTTATCGGCGACAGCGTGAACTTGGCTTCCCGTCTGGAAGGGCTCACCAAGACCTACGGCACTATGATTATCGTGAGCGAGTCGGTAAAGACTGACATCCCTGCGGGTGAGTTTACCTTCCGCTACCTTGATGCTGTTAAGGTGAAGGGCAAGACGCAGCCGGTGCCTATTTACGCCGTAGACCGCGGAGAAGACGACTTTACTGCCACCTACCGCGACTGCTACGCGAAGGCTCTTGGCTTGTACCGCCAAGGCGTGTTCAACCTTGCCCGCGAGTACTTTGACAAAGCCCTCGCCCAAGCCCCCGGCGACAAAGCCGCCTCCCTCATGCGCGAGAGGTGCGATGAATTCATCAAGAATCCCCCGGAGTCCTGGGACGGAGCGATTACGTTCCATACGAAATAGCGGCTTTGCGTTGTCAAGGTTATGGAAATTCACTATAATTCACTATGCTATTATAGCAATGAAAAGAATGCAATGAGGAAATGAAGATGAAAAAATTAACACCTATGACATTGCTCTGCGGCTACCTGGGAGCCGGAAAGACAACGCTTTTAAATAAAGTTTTAACGAACCAGAAGGGCTACAAGGTAGCCGTCATCGTAAACGACATTGGCGAGGTCAATGTTGATGCCAAGCTCATCGCCGATGGCGCGAAGATCACCGACACAAGCAGCATTGTGCCGCTGACCAACGGCTGTATCTGCTGCACGCTCAAAACGCAGCTTGCCCAGAATATAGAAAACCTCATCAAAAGCGGCAAGTATGATTACATTCTGATTGAAGCAAGCGGCGTGTGCGAGCCTATGCCCATTGCCCAGGAGCTGGAGACAATTTCAAACGGCAAGCTGGATAACGTGGTGGGCGTTGTCGATGCCAAGCGCCTTGTGGACGAATTTGCAGGCGGCGATGCCCTGCTCAAAGAGAAGGACGAAGAAGATATAGAAAGCCTGCTCGTCCAGCAGATTGAATTCTGCTCTACGCTCGTCATCAACAAAAAGGATTTGGTGACGGAAGACGAGTTCAAGAAAGTCCGCGCTGTCATCAATGTCATTCATCCCAATGTGAAGGTCATTGAGACTTCTCATGGCGATGTGTCTGTGGAGGAGATGCTTGCTACCGGCAGCTTTGACTTTGACAAAGTATACGCAAGCGCAGGCTGGTGCAAAAAGCTTGAAGAAGCCGAAGAGGAAGATGATGACGACGATGACGATGAGCATGAAGAACACGGGTATGAGCACGAGCATCATCACCATCAGCACCGCGAGGAGGGCGCCGATGAAGATGAATATGGCATAGGCACCTTCATCTACTACCGCCGCAAGCCCTTTGACCGCCAGAAGCTTGATGCCTATGCAGACAAGTGGCCGCGCAACATCATCCGTTGCAAGGGGCTTATGTGGTTTGCCGATGAGCCGGAGATGGCGTGGGTCTATGAGACTTCCGGCCGCCAGATTCAGGCGGGCTATTCCGGTCAGTGGATTGCGGCATGTCCGCCGGACGAGCAGAAGCAGATACTTGCTGAAAACCCGCGCATCCGCGAGGAATGGGATGCCAAGGTAGGCGACCGCATGATAAAGCTCTGCATCATCGGCCAGGATCTCGACAAGGAAAAGATCAGCGCGGATTTAGACAGCTGCCTTGCATGACGGATTTGTAACATTTGTACCTTGCCAGCAGAAAATTTATGCTATAAAATAGGAAAAGCCGCTAAAAGCTGCTTTTTTTAGCGGCGAACTATTTTATACTATGAATGCAAGAGGGGTAGAAATGGATTCTTTAACTTCAGAAACCTACAATCCAGACGATTTAGCGGCGGCGTTTGTCAAGCTGTATGGCGGTACTGCGGAGGGCGTGCAGCTGTATTCTTCTCCAGCGCGCATAAACATCATCGGTGAGCACATAGACTACAACGGCGGTATGGTCTTTCCCGCTGCAATCAATCGCTACCTGTATGTGGCAATCCGCAAGCGGGCAGACAGCAAGATTTTCTACAACGATGTGCGTTTCCCCGGTTCCTACGAATTCGATATCAACGATGATTTTGTCTTTGACAAGAAAAATGATTACGCGAACTACCTTAACGGCATACTTTCACAGCTCAAGGCAAAAGGCTATAAGTTTGATTCCGGCTTTGAAGTGCTCATGGTGAGCAATATTCCGGCTGGAGGCGGCATATCCTCGTCATCTGCACTCGAATGCGGCTTTGCCTATGCCGTCAGCGAACTTTTTGGCTTCAATATCGACCGCATCACTATTGCCAAGCTGGGGCAGATGAGCGAACACAACTTTATGAACGTCAACTGCGGCATAATGGACCAGTTCATCATAGCGGTGGGCAAGAAGAACACCGCCATAAAGCTTGACTGCAATACGCTTGACTACGAATACGCACCTCTGGAACTGGGGGACTACCGCTTTGTGGTGATGAACACAAACAAGCAGCGCCGCCTTGCGGACAGCAAGTACAATGAAAGGCGCGGTCAGTGCGAAGCGGCGCTCAAACTGTTGCAGGACAGCGGCGTGCAGATACACGCGCTCTGCGAGCTGAGCCCTGAAGAATGGGAAAAGGCGAAGGTTGCGGTCAAAGATGAAGTGCTGCTCAAGCGCGCGAAGCACTGCGTATACGAAAATCAGCGCGTAAAGGATGCCGTTTCAGCCTTAAAGGCGGGCGATTTAGTGCAGCTCGGCAAGCTGCTCAATGCTTCCCACGAGTCTCTCAAGAATGACTACGAAGTGACGGGCATAGAGCTGGACACGCTTGCAGAAACAGCACAGCAGCAGGACGGCTGTCTTGGCGCGCGCATGACGGGCGCTGGCTTTGGCGGCTGCGGCATTGCCCTTGTACACAAAGACAAGCTTGACAGCTTCATTGAGAATGTGCAGAAAGCGTATACCGCAAAAATAGGCTACGCGGCAGGCTTTTTCGCCTGCGAAAGCGGCGACGGCGTAGCCCATTATCCCGCTAAGAACTAGATAACGAAGTCCAGACAGGCACGTGACTTGGTGTAGGGCCGCACTGCGGTGTCCGCCACCTTCACGTGCTCTGGATGCACGGAATAGCCCTTGAGGGAGGCTTCATCTTCAAATGAAGAATCGAGCATGAGGTCTCCCGTGGAAGAGGCGAGTTTGTCCGTTCGCACGACAATATCCAAGAGACCGGGAATTTTGCCCTTCAGCCCTTCCAGTCCGCGCTTGATGTTTTCCTTTATATCCTTTTTTTCTGAGTCGGACAGCTCATCCTTGAGCTGCCAGATGATTACGTGTTTTACCATAGTTATTCCCCTTAATTCCTTATTGCCTCTATATTTGCTTTGCCTGCCGCAACGAAGGGCAAGACGTTTTCCGCCATGGCGATGGGAAGCAGTGCAAAATGTGGACCGGGTGTGAATGCCTTGCTGTACCAGTCTGCATCAGAAGCTGCGTTCACCGCGTCTATTCCGAAGCCCTTTGCCACCGCCACAAGGTCAGGCTGCTTTTCAAAGATGCTCGCACTGTAGTTCTTTGCAAAAAGATATTCCTGCTGCTGGCGCACCATGCCGAGCGTACCGTTTTGTAATACGACTACCGTGACGTTCAGCCCAAGCTCTGAAAGCGTGGCAAGTTCCTGCACATTCATCAGTATGCTGCCGTCTCCGCTGATGCAGATGACCCGCTTTTGCGGATTGGCAAGCGCAGCCCCTATTGCCGCAGGAAGCCCGAAACCCATTGTACCGAGCGAGCCGCTTGTCAAAAACTGCCGCGCCTTTTCCACGGGGTAGTATTGTGCCGCCCACATCTGGTGCTGGCCTACGTCCGTCGTCACGATGATGTCTTCCGGCTTGGTTCCTGCCTTTCCTGCATAGCCAGGCAGGGCACGTATAAACGCACGCGGGTTCACCGCATCCGCAGGCACGCTGTTGCCGCGCCCCAATTCAACGCTTTCTGTCTCGCGAGAGAGCTTCCTGAGCTCCTTGAGCCATGCCTCCCGCTCTTTGCAAGTTCCTTCCTCAGAAGCAGCTGCGGCGCGGTTTGTGAGGACATCTGTAAGCTGCGGAAAGATTTCCTCCACGTTGCCGACGATGGATCTGTAAGCGGGCAGGATTTTGTTTATCTCTGCGGCGTCGATATCTATGTGCAGGATGCGGGAGCAGGGGCAGAACTGGCGGATAACGCCTGTCGCACGGTCGTCAAAGCGCACGCCGGCGGCAAGAATCACGTCCGCATCGTGCATGGCGCGGTTTGCGGCATAAGAGCCGTGCATACCCACCATTGCCATGTTGTTTTCATAACTGCGGGGAACCGCGCCTATTCCCATGAGGCTTGTCGCAACGGCACAGCTGTATGCCTGTAGAAAATCGGCGATGACGGCGGAAGCCTTCTCCGTGTTGCAGCCCCCGCCCACATAGAGCACGGGCTTCTTTGCGGCAAGCAGGATATTGCACATTTCTTCTATTATATTGGGTATTTCCTGTGCAGGCGTAGCAAAGCGGGTTGCGGGAAGCGAGGGCATGTCGGGCCAGGAATCAAATTCAACGACCGCAGTCTGGACGTCGCGCGGTATATCCACGAGCACGGGGCCGGGGCGCCCGCTCACGGCGATGGCGAAAGCTTTTGGAATGGCGGTGAGCAAGTCGGCAGCGTTTTTAATCATCATACTGTGCTTGGTGATGGGGAACGACAGTCCGAATGTGTCTGCCTCCTGAAAGGCATCTGTGCCGATGAGCGCGGTGTTTACCTGTCCCGTAATGGCGACGATGGGCACCGAGTCACAACGCGCATCGGCAATGGCGGTGAGCAGATTCATTGCACCGGGACCGCTTGTTGCCATGCAGACTGCGGGTTTCCCGCTGGAACGCGCAATGCCCTGCGCAATAAAGCCCGCCGCCTGTTCTTGCCGTACCAGAATATGGCGGATGGAGCTGCGGTTTAATTCATCATACAGGGGCAGTATGCTGCCGCCGGGAATGCCCGCCACGATCTTTATGCCTGCCCGTTCCAACAACGTAACGATTATCTGTGAACCAGTTGCCTTCATAGCGCTTATTGTAGCTTTTATTTTGTGAAGTATCAATGCCCCCTTGTTAATAAGTGTACGCAGTAACTTGTAAGAAGTTTTGCGTATCAGCAGAGCGCATAGACTTGAACCTGTGCCATGGCTTTGCATATCATATACTGAGGTGGGATAGTCAGATGCTCTATCTTGCCCCCGTTCAGAGGAGTGTCGGTGCTATGTTTTTTGACAAGAGAAGGGTGCGATTGAGGCAGGGCGGGGGTTCAAGGCACAGGCAGGGCACTGGAAGCCAGCGCCTCCCGCCCGTGTGGCATCCGCTGACACCACTAAGCAGCCCCTGCTTTCGGGCATGGGAGGTATGTTTAATCACATCACGAAGAACAGAAAAAATGAGTATGAACATGACAGTTATGGCAGAGAGAAAGCTCGGATAGAAAGAAGGCTGGGACGGAAGATGACAAAAGACGAAAAGGATGCTTGACATCGTGAAATGGAAAAAGAAAAGGTACAAACTCCAGAGAAACGCAATTCGTCTCTTGGCGAGGAAGGTCTCCGCGAAGACGGATGTTTTTTTCTTGCACCTTGAATTGTTTGATGAGCCCGAAGATGGGCACCCATTCCTGTTCGCAAACCACGGTTACCAGACCGTTCCCTTCACGGAATTTTTTCAAAATGTATTCTGGCCTTAATTCTGCGGCATTTTATATAACTGGGGCTTGTGCAAACGGCAGGAAGGACGTAGAGTATGGCTGTGGTCGCAAAACAGGCGAGGATTTTATAAACTGTTTGTTACTCCCATCAATTGTGAAATGCAAAAATATTGTAACTATTCAGCACCCCGAAAAAAACACAAAAGGGGCTGTTTAAGTTTTTCATA
>CAKZZK010000056.1 GCA_937885235.1 uncultured Treponema sp. | reverse complement strand
AATACAATTCACCGGAAGGGAGGCTTCGAAAGAATGCCCTGATGAACTGAGGCTGGCAGTGATTCATAATAGACCTGTTCGGAAACCTAATGTTGCAAGTTGTAAATTCCGCAGATAAGAGTTACCCGAAGCGCGAACTTTCTTCGCTTGTTTCGGTATCTTGAAGAAAGCATGCGGAAGCGTTTCAGGTAGCGGTTGATGTGCTCGATGTATATCCGTTCCCTTGAAACTTCCCTGTTGAAGTCTATCTCCTCCTGCGTCCGCTCCTGATTTTTCTTTTTCTTAATCGGAATGTCAGTTCTCTTGTGGCTGCTCTCTATGCCTTTGTAGCCAAGGTCTACGACAAGGAGCGTGTCGTCGTCTATCTCAACATGGCTGTCCCTCAGCACTTTCAGGTCATGCTTCTTGCCCTTTGCGAAGTCCACGGCGAGTATGTCCTTGTTTTTGG
Source organism: uncultured Treponema sp. (assembly GCA_937885235.1). Taxonomy (GTDB): domain Bacteria; phylum Spirochaetota; class Spirochaetia; order Treponematales; family Treponemataceae; genus Treponema_D. The sequence continues at coordinate 20,507 of CAKZZK010000056.1, read as the reverse complement.
CAGCAGCCACCACCTGAACTTTCAGCGTATGCCGTTTTTTTGCCTGAATAATACTCTTTTTGTCCGCTCTGCGGTCTTTCAATCTCCACTTCCGTCACGTCTATGGAGATTTCATCGCTTCCCGCCTGCTTCCTCTTCTTCGGAAGCGGAAGCCCTCCGCGTCTTATCAGGGTTTTCTCCGCCCAGTCGATTGTCTCGCAGATTGTGCTCTTTGCCACTCCATAATCATACGCGAACCGCCCCATCGTTGAGTAGTCCCTGTAATACTGGAGCATTATGACAAGCCTGTCGAGCACGCTCAGTTTTCCTGGCCGTCCTCCATCTTTATGTTCCTCTGCATATTTGCGTTCAAGAACTTCAAGTAGCAGGTAGAACGCTGGTTTCTTAACGCCAAACAACTCTTGAAATTGAGACTCGCTCAGTTTTTCGATCTTCTCTTTGTTTCTCATCAATTGTCAATTATAACACATTTCTTTAGTTTCCGAACAGGTCTAATATACTTGACCTGCTTTTGTGTTTTGACTGGTGAGGGCGTGGATGGGACTACGGAACTCGGTATATTTTATGGCTCTTGGTGGAGGGCAGGAGATAGGCTCTAGCTGCTATTTCTTCAAGATTGGTGACAAGGCTTTCCTCCTTGACTGCGGAACAGGCAGGAGAAACTTTCAAAATTGGAAGAAGAAAGGCTTAACGAAGAGGAGGAAAGATTTTTGCTTGAAAAGATAGAATATTCTTAAACGAGCTGGCTGCGGCACCGCCTGATTTGTTCCCCTCTTGTATTTTACCCCCCATTTCAGTATAGTAGACGTATTTATGAGCTATTCGGGAGTAGAATATGATAGAAGTTGAGCACGTTTCCCGACATTTCGGGACATTCCGTGCGGTTGACGACATCAGTTTTTCCATCCGGACGGGAGAAATCGTAGGCCTTTTGGGGCCGAACGGTGCCGGCAAAACCACCACCATGCGTATGATTTGTGGTTTTCTGGAGCCGTCTGCGGGGAAAATCCTGATTGACGGCCTTGACGTCACGGAAAACCAGGTGGAGACAAAGCGGAAGATTGGCTATATGCCTGAATCCGCGCCGCTGTACAGCGATATGATTGTGGCAGACTATCTTGACTATGTGGCTGCCATGGAGGGCGTGGATGCCGCGAAAAAGGTTCCCGCCCTTGCTGAAACCTGCGGGCTGAAAGAGGTCATGCACAAAAATATCAGCGAGCTCTCTCGCGGCAACAAACAGCGGGTAGGGCTTGCCCATGCGCTTATGGGGGATCCTGAAATCCTGATACTGGACGAGCCGACGAGCGGCCTTGACCCCAATCAGGTGTCAGAAGTGCGCTCCCTCATCAAGAAGATTGGCGAAACGCGCACCGTCATCATCTCTACACATATACTGAGCGAAGTCGAGATGCTCTGCGGCAGGGTCATCATCATCTCAAGCGGCAAGAAGGTGGCGGACAGCCCTACAGACAGCCTGCGGGAGCAGTATGCTTCGGCTGATGAAGTGTCCCTGCTTGTGGGGAATGCTGAGGCTGGCGAATTGAAGTCCGTGCTGGAGTCCCTTGCGGGGGTGGCATCCTGCAGTGTGCGCATGGAAGACGCCAAGGCGCTTGCCTTCGTGCGGCTTGAAAAGGGGGACGACATCCGTCCCTCCATTGCCCGTCTCATCATGACTCATAACTGGGATCTGTACGAAATGGAGCTGTGCAAGAACAGTCTTGAAGACGTGTTCAGGACGCTTACGATGGGAGGTGAAGGAAATGACTAAAAAGCCTTGGCGTGTGATTATGCGGCGCGAGCTTGCCGCTTATTTTGCCAGTCCCGTGGCTTACATTGTGGGCTGCCTCTTTTTGGTGTTTGCGGGCTGGATGCTTTTTTCCACGTTTTTCATTGCGGGGCGCGCGGAGCTGCGGCAGTTCTTTCAGAGCCTGCCCGTCATATACAGCATCTTCATTCCGATTTTGACCATGCGCGTCTTTAGCGAAGAAAAGCGCAGCGGTACCATTGAAACATTGCTCACGCTGCCCGTAACGGTGCGCGATGTGGTGCTGGGTAAATATCTTGCGGCACTGCTTTTTTCGCTTTCGCTGCTTGTGCCCACGCTCTTTTATGTGCTGGCGTGTTATATCTTCGGTACGCCTGATGCCGGACCGATTATCGGCGGCTATCTGGGGGCAATCTTCCTTGCAGCCGCGTATACGGCCATAGGTGTTTTTGCTTCTGCGCTGACGAAAAACCAGATTGTGGCGGTATTCATTTCCTTTGCAATCTGCCTTGTGCTGTCGCTGATGGGGAGCTTCATGGTCTTGCTGCCCGCTGCGCTTGTCCGGCTGCTGACCTTTATCTCTGCCGCAAGCCACTTTGATTCAATAGCCCGCGGCATTGTTGATTCCCGCGATGTGCTTTACTTTGCTTCTGTGACGGCTGCGTTCATCGTGCTTACCGTGCAGGTGGTGCAGAACGGAAGGAGGGGCTTGAGTTTATGAAAAAGATTCTTTCCTGGGTGAAAAGTCCTTCAAGCGATGCGGTGCTTTTCATCATCTTGCTGGTGCTGTTGAACTTGGTGGCAGGGCGTGCTTTCGTACGCTTTGATATGACGGAACCTAAATCCTATTCGCTCTCTCCTGCGAGCAAGCAGGTAGTAAAGACGCTTGAAGAGCCTCTGGGCGTGAAGGTATTCTTCTCGGACAAGTTGCCCGCTCCGTATTCGGAAGTCTATCAGTATGTAAAGGACATTCTTGCCGAGTACCAGCTTGCGGCGAACCATAACTTCAGCTACGAGTATTTCAATATGGACAAGCCTGAGAACCAGAGTCAGGCGCGTGACTACGGGCTGCAGCAGGTGCAGATCCGCGAGGTGAAAGACAACGAGGTGGGCTACAAAAACACGTATATGGGCATGGCGTTTACCTATGCTGACCAGATAGAGACGCTTGATGCCATAACGACGAGCGACGGGCTTGAATACAAGATCACTACGATGATAAGCAAGGTTATCTCCGACACAAACGTGCTTTCCGGCATGAAGGATAGGGTTCGCCTGACGCTGTACAAGTCTGCTGCGCTCGATTCTTTCCAAATCAGCGGTCTTTCCGAAACTGAGGCGGCGGTGCGCAGTGCCTACGAGAAGGCAAACAAGCGCTTCCAGAACAGGTTGGACTTTGAGTTTTTGCAGCCCTCGTCAGAAGAGGCAGAGACGCTTGCCGAGCGTTACGGCATACAGAAGGTGAGCTGGCGTTCCGGCGGCGGCTATGACTACGGGGCTTTCGGACTGGTGCTTGAGACGGGCGATTCCTTCCGCGTTGTCCCCCTTGAAATTGTGAATATCCTCTTTGGCAACACCGTGCAAGGCTTGGACGGTCTGGAAGACAGCATTGTGCAGAGCGTGCAGAGCCTTGTGTCGCGGACAAGTGTGCTTGCCTATGTGACCAATCACGGCGAGCTTGCCGCTGAGGATGTGCAGAACGGGGCGGGTGCTTTTGCGAGCCTTGTGCGTTCATCGTACCGCTTTCAGGGCATCAATCTGGAAACGGACGCTATCCCCGCGGGCGTGCAGAGTGTCATTATAAACGGACCTAAGACGGCTTTTTCTGAAAACGAGCTGTACAAGCTTGACCAGTTCCTGCTCAAAGGCGGAAACCTCATGCTTTTCCTAGACCCCTTCATCGTGGAGGAGCCTGAGGGGCAGATGAGCTATTACCAGATGCCCCAGTACACGCCGAGTGATACCGGTTTGGAAAAGCTGCTTGCAAAGTATGGCATCACCGCCAACAAGGAATATGTGCTTGACGAGCAGTGTTTTTATCAGAATACCCAGCAGTACGGCAGGGTTGATTTCTTCTACGCTCCCATGATGCAGAAGAAGCAGCTTGCTCAGAAGAGTCCTGTCACCAAGAATTTGGGTTACGTCATCTTCCTGCAGTCCGGCTCGCTGGACCTTTCGGAAGCGGAAAAGGCTGACGGACGCTCGGTGACGGTGCTTGCGTCTTCTTCCCCTGCATCATGGACGATGAAGGAGAACATCCTACTCAGTCCGCTCGCTATGTCTGCGCCGTCGGACAAATCTTCGGAGCGGGCGTATACGCTTGCAGCGCTTGTGGAAGGCAGCTTTGAGAGCGCCTACAGCGAGCCTCCCGCAGTATCCGCTCCCGCAACGGACGGAGGCAGTGAGGCTCCTGTTATGGCGGCGCAGAGCCACATTGCAAAGAGCACTCAGGCAGGAAAGATTTTCATTGCCGCCACCTCTTACATCACCGGCTCGCAGATATTGCAGGAAAACAGCACGGAGCCTGTCGCCCTCTTCCTTGCGAATGCAGTGGACTACCTCAACGGCAATGGGGAGCTCTGTGCCATGCGCACCAAGGGGCTGAGCCTGAACGCGCTTGTCCTTACGCAGGGACCTTTGGTAAATGCAGTGAAATACTTCAATATTATCGGGCTGCCGCTGCTTGTTGCCGCTGCGGGGCTGTTCGTGCTGCTTGCCCGCAACAAGCGCCGCAGGGCAATCCGCCTGCGCTATGATGCAAATGATTCCCGTGAGGTGTCGCGATGAAACAGCTAGGATTAAGGAAAGTCGTATTGTTGTGCGGCATTGCCGTACTGTTTGTTGTCTACGTGTTGCAGCTTGCCCTGACGGGCAGGCAGAAGATGCAGGAGCTGAGCTTTGCCGAGGAGCCTGACTCGCTTCTCATTCAAATCGGTACTGATGTCTCTCAGACGGTGGCGATCGCCAAAGAGGACGGCGCATGGCTTGTGGGCGATAAAAAATATCCCGCCGCAGAGAGTACGGTGGATTCTCTGATTGCTGCCATCAAAGAGATAAAGCTGCTTGGGCAGGCATCCGGCAGGACTGATGATGCGGAGCGTTATGGTCTGCACGAGGCGGGCAGGGTGCTTGTGACTGCTTCCAAAGATGGCAAGGTACTGCGCACGCTTTCGGTGGGCAAAGATACATCCACCAAGAGCCAGAGCTATGTACAGGTTGACGGCAAGCCCCAGATTTATCTTGCGGGGGGAGCCCTCCACGCTACATTTGCTACCTCGGTGGCGGCGGTGCGCAGCAAGGCGGTCTATTCGTTCGATGCTTCTACGCTTACTGCCGTGTCTGTGTCTACTGTCGGTACGGATTCAAGCCTTGAAGGGAATTTCCGTATACGCAAAGAGGAACAGGCTGCTGCCGAAACGGAAGAGGGCGTCTCTGTTGCCGCCCCAGTCTGGCATTTGGATGCGGAGACGGAAGAGCCTGTGGAACTTGATGAGTCCAAGGTAAGCTCTTGGCTCAGCTCGCTTTCCAGCCTGAATGTAGACAGCTGGCTTGACGACGCAAGCGCACGTGCGCCGGAAATTGTGCTGGACTTGGAGGCGGGGGGCAAGACATACACGGTCTCCCTCTATGCCTCCTATGCGGAAGCGGGTGAGGACGGAGAGGCTGAAAAGCAGTATACTGCCTCCTGCAGCGAAACGCCGTATTACTTTACGCTGCCGTCTTACGTGCTTCCCCGTTTTCAGAAGAAGCTTTCTGATTTGAAAAAAGACTAAGGAAAGAACGCAATGACAGAGTTGTTAGCGCCTGCGGGCAATGTGGAGGCACTTGATGCTGCAATCGGAGAAGGTGCGGATGCCGTTTACATGGGGCTAAAGAGCTTCAATGCGCGGCTCCGCTCCTCGAACTTTTCGTGGCGGGAATTTGAAGGTGCCGTGGAGAGCCTGCACAAGATGGGCAGGAAGATTTACGTGGCGGTGAACACCGTCGTAGAGGAGCGCGAGACCGAAAGGCTTTACCGCTTCCTTGGCTATTTGAACAAAATAGGGCCTGACGGCATCATCGTGCAGGATTTCGGTGTGATACGGATGTGCCAGGAATTCTTTCCCCAGCTTGAGCTTCACGCTTCCACCCAGATGAATGTGGCGAGTGCGGCTGCCGCTAACTTGCTCTTGGCGCAGGGGGTAAAGCGGGTGGTGCTTGCCCGCGAGCTGGGCTTGGAGGAAGTGCGGCAGGTAAAGCAGCAGACTTCTGCCGAAATAGAGATGTTTGTGCACGGCGCGCTCTGCGTGAGCGAAAGCGGCCTGTGCCAGTTTTCCAGCTTCCTTGGCGGCAAATCTGCCAACCGCGGTATGTGTACGCAGGCATGCCGCCGCCTGTACAATGCTGAAATGCCCTCCGGCGAGAAAAAAGGCTACTATTTTTCTCCCTGTGACTTGGAGCTGATTGCCCAGGTGCCTGAGCTGATGCAGCTAGGGGTGGACAGCTTTAAGATAGAGGGGCGGATGAAGAGCGCTGAGTATGTGGGTGCTGTTACCGCCGCATACCGCTTTGTCATGGATCATTGGGAAAGCGACAGAAAGGGGGCGATTGCGGAAGGGCGGCGCATTTTGAGCACTGACTTTGCCCGCAGCAAGACCGATTACTGGTATGGCTTCAAGGATGTTGCCGAAGGGGTAAACGGAGCAGGTGCCAAAATCCTCAATCCGAATCAGGCGGGGGGAACGGGCATCTACCTTGGTAAAATTCAACAGCTTCGCAGCGCAAATGCCGAGGAGCGTACCGAGGCGGGGGAAGGAAATGATGATATTCAGATGGCTTTCATACAGGGCGGCTCCTATGACCCGGATCCCGGTGACAGCATCCGCCTGCACCGCCACGATGATACGGGACGGGAAAGCCACAAGGTTCGCGTAGTGGTGCAGGATGACGGCGGCAGACGCTGGCTTGATGTGCCGCAGGGCTTTACGCGCGGGGATGCCGTCTATCTCCTTCAGACAAAATCTATGTCCAAACGCTACAAGCGGGTACTGCCGCAGGATTTGTCCCGCTTCCGTTCCCAGCCGGGGCCTGAGCGTCTGCCTGTGCTTGACCTGACGGTGGCAAAGAAAAAAGAGCTGGACTGGTTCCCTCAGGGGCTGTACGTGGCTGTGTCAACCATAGCGGATGCGCATCTGGTTCAGATGGCTCATCCTGTCCGCGTCATCGTGGAGCTGAACAATGAGACTGAGTATGACTTTTTGAACAAGGATACGCCGGAAAAGTCCTTGCTGCCCTACAGCAAGAAGATGATCTTTATAAGCCTTGACCCCTTTGCGGCAGAAGGTGACATGGAGCATCTGCAAAAGACAGTGGAGACGCTGCTTGCCAATGGCTATACGCAGTTTGTGGTGAACAATCTGGCGCACATTGCCATCTTGAAGGGCAAAAAGGACGTGAAGCTGCTTGCGGGGCCCTATCTCTATACCTTTAACAAGTGGGCGGTGAGCTTTCTTGAAAATCAGGATCTCATGGCGGTGCAAATGCCGTTTGAGGATGGTGAGCAGAACCTGTGCGACACCTTTGCCAGCTATGCGGAGCGTTCCCGCGTGCTGCTGCCAATTTTTGCCTATCCTGCGCTGTTCCGGATGCGCTTTAAGCTGCCCAAGGACTATGATTTTACCTACTTTAGTGACAAGCAGAAGATGAGCTTTAAGGTAAATTCCACTGCGGATGGCTCTTTCGTTATGCCGGAGATGCCGTTCAGTATCATTGAAAAGCTTGAGACAATTTCAAACAAGGGATTTGAACGCCATTTGCTTGATTTTTCCAAGACAAGGGTGCTGAAAGGCGATATGAAGAACTTGCTGAATTTGATATATCGGCACGGGCATGTTGACGGCTCTTCCCGCTTTAACTGGAAGGATGGTTTTTACGATCCCGAAAAGATGGAGGCATATCAGGCTGCTGATGCCCGCGCCGCAGCCCGGCAGGAAGAAGAGAAGTCCCGCCGGAATGTCCGCAAGCGCGGGGGAGTGCGCCGCTAGAATACGATTTCCTCGCCTTCCTGTGCTTCCGCTGCGACGGCTGCCTCAACGAGCATCGCCGCAGTCTCAGCCTTGTGCTTTTCCTGCAATGCGCGCCATTCTGCATCGGACAGCGGCCTGCGGGGCGGCAGGAATTCTATGCGCTCTGCAATAACGCGCACCTTGTTGTGGGACTTGCCTTCGGAATCCTTCCAGCGGTCCTGCTTGAGCCTGCCCGTAACGCGGAGGGGCTTGCCGGTGGGGAAGCGTGTTGTGCAGTTTTCGGCGTTGCTGCCGAATGTCTCTACGTCAAAGTATGACACTTCTTTTACAATTTCGCCACTCTGCGTCTTGTAGGAGCGGTTGACGGCAAGCGGGATGGTGCAGACTGCCTTGCCGTTTGCCGTAAGCCGCTTTTCCGGCACGCGCACCACGTTTCCTTCCAGAATGATTTGGTTCAGTTGGTTCATTTGAATACCTCGAATCTTAAAACTATGCCTCCTTACGGGGGCTTCACTTATATAATCAGTGCAGGCATTTCAATTTGTACACAAGTCTGCGAAAAAAGTGAAAAAAATGGCAAATTTGTTTCAGCCGTTCTGTTTTAAAACTCGCTCAAAAGTCTTGTTTTCACAATGAATATAGTATATAATTGCTAAACTATGGAAGTGACATCTGATATTCTGGAATTATTAAAAGGCTATTCCGCCAAGCAGCGGGGGGCGGTTATAGAATTCAGCGAATTTGCTGAATATATCCGTCACTATGCCCAGTATCATGTTAACGAAAACGGAGCGCTTGCAACATATCTTGGCAGCACGGACGAAACGCTGCGGGCGGAGCTTGCCCGCTTAGCTTCTACCCGTCAGATTGTGCTTACTGACCATGCTCAGGGAAAGCAGACTATATTTGTCGTTTCCGCTTTTATGGAACGCTATGCGGAAACGTACAAGGATATAGACAAAAATATTTCTGTGCCTTTCCCGAATATAAATGATATTCCCAAAAATATCCCTGCAGACGTGGTGTCAAAGGTTCAGGCTTCCGAGCTTCTGCCGGAGCTCATGGACAAGGGAGAGCAGAAGAAAAGTACGCTGTATGCCTTGCAGTTTAACAGGAATGTGGCGGCGGTGCTCTTTCCTTCCTCTGTGCCTGTCAATCAGCTCGTTAAACTTTGCCTTAAAAAGCTACAGGATATGTTGCGCCGTGAGGAATTCCATGACTATTTCCTGAAAAAGCTTGTGACGGCAAATCCCGGCAAGGAGATGGTGGTAAAGAATTTCTTTACGCTTTTTGTCGCTCGCCCTGAAGATGCCCTTGATTCCCTCAAGGCGACGGGAGATAACTTCTATTCTTGGAATCAGCTGTGCTACTTTATCCAGCAGGATTACATCAAGCACAAGGATTTGACTCTCGAAGAGGTGAACGTCCTCCAGTCAATCAGCATTATTGAGATTGTCATCTCGTATTTCAAGACAAAGGCTGCCGACAAGGCTCAGAAGACAAGGGCTTTTGAGGAATTTGATTCTCTGCTGGCTAATCCTCCGTATTATTTTACGAAAGATGATATAGAAAAGATGCACGATGCCCACGGCAAGCTCTTGCTGGGGCAGTATTCCAAGGAAGAACTGAACGAGCACATAGCGGCTATGCGTGCGGAAGCTGTTGGTAACAGCCTGCCTGAGCTTCTGGTATTCAAGAATGATGAAGGCGAAGGCTATTTTATCCTGAAAAGTAAGATAATGCAGCTCATCATCCGCCTGTGCAATGATGCCCGTGCCGTCATCAGAAACAGTATCAGCCATGTGTGGAAGAAGGCGCTGCTTGATTTTGAGACCCTGCCGGAGATGAAGGATCAGCCTGCCTTCGAGCGCTGTCTGGAGAGGGAGCTGCAGGCTGCCGAGCCTGTGCTCTTTTCCCTGCTCCATGCCTCGTTCCTGCCCGTCGTTGCCTTTGAGGACAATACGCCGGGGCACATTGCGTTGTACCGCAACGGGGTGCTTGTGCCCTACAGCGAGCTCTTGCTTATCAGCAGGCAGGAGATTTATACAAATGCAAAGGTAACACTGCCTTTCTGGTATTCTTTGCCGGTTGTTTCTTGGCTTATGGCTTTCTTCAAGCGCAAGTCAAAGGCAAAGAAGGGGCAGGGCAAATCAAATGAGACTGCCACAGAAAAAATGCTCAAGCAGGAAAAGGCGGAAGAGGTGGAGAAGATGAGCAGACTGAATGCTGCGGACAAGACTGCGCCCCGTTCCCGCAAGGCAGTGCGCAATGTTGCCCTTGCCGCAGAGCAGAAGCTAGTTCCTTCTAACAGTACGCTGGATCGTGAGCTTGAGGGCTATCTTGGCGAGTGGAACGACCGCTTGAACGGACCTGCCCGCGAAAACCTGACCACTGACGTGAACGGCCTCATCCGTGATTACCTGCGCAAGGTGCTCAGATCGCTGAAGGCAGAAGGTTTTTCGCCTGAGCGCATTTCCAGCCTTGCAAAGTCCCTTGCGGAAAGCCCAAGCCTGATGAAGATAAAAAATCATCCCGCATTGGCGCGCTATATTGAACTGTATATGATAAAACTTTTGAAGAATTTGCCGTCGGCTTGATGCGAATGATTTAAAGGTGAATTTTGAGGGCTTTTGTGAAAAGCCCGTGCCGGCGCAGGGGGCAATATGATAACGTACTGGCAGCAGGAAAACGGAAAGTTAGTGGAGAAAAGCGAGGAAGAGCTCAATCCCAGTTTGAATACGTGGATAGATGCCCGTTCGGTGACGAGTGATGATGTCGAGGAACTTGAAAGCAAGTATAAAATAGATCATGAAAATATCCTCGATATCCTTGACCCAGACGAGCTTTCCCGTATTGAAAAGAATGAGGATGCTAACTATATCCTCACCATTCTGCGGCTTCCCGTTTTCTCTCCCAGTGACGACATCAGCTATTTCTGTACGCCGCTCGGAATCATCACCTATGGCAAATTTTTTATCACCATCTGCTGGACTGACTGCGAGGTGCTGAAAGACTTTGCCGCTAACCGCATCAAGGAGCTTTCCCTCAATGATTTTCCCGCCTTTACCATCCGCTTTCTGGCACGGGCGGATATTACCTTCCTGCGCTACCTGAAGGAGCTGAACCGCCGCGCCACGACAATTCAGAACGAGATGTTCCGCTCGGTGGAAAATCAGGAGTTCTTGCAGCTTCTGAACATACAGAAGTCCCTTGTGTATTTTGAAACATCGCTCAAAAGCAATCAGCTGCTCTTGGAAAAGTTCCGCAAGACCAAGATTATAAAGCTCGACGAAGAAGATCAGGACTGGCTTGACGATGTGGATATTGATAACCGGCAGGCTATGGAGATGGCGGATACCTACACAAACATCATGGCGCAGATGAACGACGCTTCTGCCTCTCTTATCTCCAACAATCTGAATATTATCATGAAGCGGATGACGATAATCTCCCTCGTCATCACCATTCCCACTTTTATTACGAGTTTTTTCGGTATGAACGTGCCGCTGCCCTGGATGAATGCTGGCTGGATTGGAGTTATTGCTATCACGCTCCTGTGCCTCATGACTTCCGGCGTTGCATGGTACATATTTGTGCGGACTTCAAAGTATGCCAGCCCCGTGTCCTCCCATAGGCGTCTGCCTCGCCAGAAACGGGTGCGGCGCAGCAGGCGCAAAAAATAATAATCATTATCATATTGACATTTCTTGTACTCTGTCTATAATACAAATCTGATAACGGTTATCAAATGAATAATAAACGGAGTATGATATGAAACTGCATAAAATTATTATTTCTCTCACCGCCGTGCTGGTTCTGACGGCTACGGCGCTGAGCTTTGCGAAACCAAAGAAAAAGACTCAGCCCAAAAGCGGACTTAAGATAGTCACCACGATTTTTCCTGAATATGACTGGGTTAAGCAGATCTTAGGCAATACAGCTAAGGATGCCGAGCTCACCCTGCTTCTGGACAATGGCGTAGACTTGCACAGCTATCAGCCTAGCGTGCAGGACATTGCCAAGATTTCCTCTGCCGACATATTCATCTATGTGGGCGGGGAGAGCGATCGTTGGGTGGTGGATGTGCTCAAGACTGCGCACAACAAGGAGCTGACTGCCATCAACCTGCTGGAAACCCTTGGCGACAGGGTAAAGGAAGAAGAGCTTGTCGAAGGTATGCAGGCTGAAGATGATGAGGAGGAAGAGGATGAAGAGCCAGAATATGACGAACATGTGTGGCTGTCGCTGAAAAATGCGCAGTTCCTCTGCGAGGCTATCAGCGCGGTGCTCTGCGAAAAAGATGCCGCCAATGCTGCCGCCTACAGCGCAAACCTTGCGGCGTATCTAAAGCAGCTTAAGGCCCTCGATGCCGCTTATGCTGCGGCAGCCAGCGCCTCGCGGACAAAGACCGTGCTTTTTGGCGATCGCTTTCCGTTCCGCTATCTTGTAGATGATTATGGGCTGTCTTATTATGCGGCTTTCGTCGGCTGTTCCGCAGAGACAGAGGCAAGCTTTAAGACCGTCGTCTTTCTGGCAGAGAAGGTGGACGAGCTTGGCTTGAACTATGTGTTCAAAATTGAAAGCGGAAACGACAAGATTGCCCGCACTATCATCCAGAACAGCAAGAGAAAGCAGGCAAAAATCCTGACGCTTGACTCTCTTCAGTCTACGACGGCCCGCGATATAAAGCAAGGCAGCACCTATCTGGGGGCCATGCAGAAAAACCTGGAAGTACTCAAAACCGCGCTCAAATAATTTGCTTGCTACTCTTGACAGAAGCATACTTGTGTTGTAGTATGGTTTCTGTTAAGAGTAGCATTTTTTATTTGGAGGAAAGCTGCGGTGAAACGTACAGACAGCATATATATAAGTTTGCCGAGCGACAGGTATACGCCGTTTTCTTTGGCACGAAAAATCGGGGCAAAGGCTATACTTGAAAGCGCTCGGTTTAATATGGGCAAGGAGCGCTATTCCATTCTGATGATGGAAGAAGCGTTTCATATCCTGCAGGATGACGAGGGCATTGCCTTCCTCATAGACGGCAGGCGTGTGCCGTTTGTGCGGGAGCTTTCGGCTGGGACGGGCGATGCCGTGGAATCAATCGCGCCGGGCAGCTCGGTGCCCCACGAAACGGATATTCTGGATGCGCTGCTGTATGTCGCGCAGGAAAACGAGCTTCCTGTTCGGAATATTCCTGTGCCCGCAAGCGGCATTGGTTATCTGAGCTATGAATTCTGCGCCCGTTGCGACACCATCACGCTTGCGCCGCAGACAGATGAGCTCCATATCCCGGAAAGCGAATTCGTTGTGGGGCATATCTATATTGTGTTTGACCACTTTACGGAACGGCTGCATGTCTTTGCATTGAACTATACAGAGCATCAGATCGATTTGCAGAAAGCAGTGGACAGCCTGCAAAAGCGGCTTGGCGACCTCGATTTCAGTTATCTTGCGCCGCCGGAAGAAGTCAAAGACTGCCGCACCATTACAGACTTAGAGCTGTCCGAAAAAGAATACAAAGAAAAAGTCGTAGCCCTTAAAAAGCACATTGTCGCAGGAGATATCTTTCAGGCAGTGCCGAGCCGCCGCCTGCAGCTGGACTGCGAATCCTCAGCGATGGAAATCTATCGCCGCCTGCGTTCGCTTAACCCTTCGCCCTATCTGCTTTACATAGATTTTGGAGACAGGCAGCTTGTCGGCTCTTCGCCGGAAAGCCTTGTGCGTGTGCGGGAGGGAGTTGCTTCCATCCGTCCGATTGCGGGAACACGCCGCCGCGGTAACTCTGCGGCAGAAGATGAGCAGCTCAAAGCAAACCTGCTTGCCGACCACAAGGAACGCAGCGAGCACCTCATGCTTGTGGATTTAGCACGCAACGACCTTGGGCGCGTCTGCGAGAAGGGCAGCGTGGAAGTGACCCGCTTTATGGACTGCGAGTATTTCAGCCATGTCATGCATCTGGTCAGCGATGTGCAGGGAAAAGTGCGCAGCGATATGAAGCAGATTCAGGTCCTGCGCTGTGCATTCCCCGCAGGAACAGTGAGCGGTTCTCCGAAAATCAGCGCGATAGAAATTTTAAGCCGCCTTGAAAAGGTGAAGCGCCGTTTTTATGCAGGCGCTATCGGCTACCTTCAGAACACAGGAGATTTGGATTTCTGCATAGGCATCCGCTGCGCCCTCAAGCAGGGGCGTACATGGACCTTGCAGGCAGGAGGCGGCATTGTATATGACAGCAATCCCGACCGTGAATGGGAAGAGACAAATGAGAAGCTGGGCGCTCTTCGCGCAGTGCTAGAAGGTGGAAAGGTTTAAAGGAGTTTTTTATGATACTTGTCATCGATAATTATGATTCGTTTACATATAATGTGGTGCAGGCTCTGCAGCGGCTTTCCGAAGACGAAGTGAAAGTTGTGCGTTCAAAAGAGGTGACGATTGCTGATTTGGAAGCAATGAAGCCATCCCGTCTGGTTATCAGCCCCGGTCCCGGCTGTCCTGCTGACGCGGGGATAAGCGAAGAGGCAATCAAGCACTTTGCGGGCAAGCTGCCGATTTTGGGCATCTGCCTTGGGCATCAGGCGATAGGTGAGGCATTTGGCGCGCGCATCGTACAGGCGAAGCACATCTGCCACGGCGTGGTGGAAGAGATGGACCTTGACGGAAGAGGGCTTTTCCGCCTTGTGGGAAAAAAGGCAAGCTTTACGCGCTATCATTCCCTTGTCATCGATGAAGCAACGCTGTCTCCAGACTTCGAGGTAACGGCGCGTTCTGCAGACGGGGACATCATGGGCATCCGCCATAAGTCCCTGCTCATTGAGGGCGTGCAGTTTCACCCGGAATCAATCGCAAGCCAGAAGGGCGACGATATTTTCCGCGCGTTCCTCAATTATCGCCGCGAGAACCTGCCTGTTGCCGAATATCTGAACCAGCTTCTGGAGCGGAAAGACCTCAGCGAAGAGCAGGCAGCGCTCTTTATGGAGAACCTTACGGATGGCGATCTGGACGAGCGCGTAAGTGCAGCCATACTTACCGCCATGGCTGCAAAGGGACCGTCGGTGAGCGAGATGATTGGTTGTGCCCGTACCCTGCTCAAAAAGAAACGCCCGATTCCCCTGGAAGTGCATGGACTGGCAGAAATTGTGGGCACCGGAGGAGACGGCAAGGGCAGCTTCAATATCTCCTCGCTCTCTGCGCTTGTGGTGGCGGCGTGCGGACAGCCAGTGGCAAAGCACGGCAACCGCGCGGTGTCTTCCAAATCAGGCGCGGCAGATTTCTTTGAGGCTTTGGGAATAAAGATTGACTGCGCTCCCGAAAAGACCGCAGCCCTTATCAAAGGAACAAATTTTGGCTTCTTGATGGCTCCTGTCTATCACAGCGCTATGCGTTTTGCCGCTCCTGTCCGGAAAGCGCTCAAAATCAAGACCATCATGAACATATTGGGACCGCTCCTCAACCCCGCAGGGGCAGAGTATGAACTGCTCGGCGTGTATTCCGCAGATTTGCTTGAAGATTATGCTCGTGCGGCAAAGAAGCTGGGGGGCAAGCGCGTCATGGTGGTGGCAAGCGATGACGGCTTTGACGAAATCAGCCCCTGTGCGCCGACCCATGTGTTCCAGATCAATGATGACGGCAAGGAATACAGATATACAATAGACCCCGCTAAATTTGGCATTACGGATGCAGATGTGGCTGAATTGGCAGGAGGCAGCGGTGCGGATAACGCTCAGCTCGCGTTGGCTGTGCTTGAAGGCAAGGGGCGGAAGACAATCCGCTATGCTGTAGGGCTGAATGCGGGAACATTGCTGTATCTCAGCGGCAAGGCACGGAATATAGAAGCAGGCTACAAAATGGCTCTCGAAGCCTTAGATTCTGGCAAGGCAAAGGCAAAGCTTGAAGAAGTGAAGGCAGCTTCAAATTCTTAGTGTTTCAGTAATCCGTACTGAGCAGTGCCCGTCTTTTGTTTCCAGAAAGCCACGGGCAATCACTTTGTCATCCAGCATGATGTCCGCCGCAGTCTCAGGGCTGCGGTCAAGCTCTAGCGTGGAACCGGGGGCAAGCTTTGAAACTTGGGCGCCGGGCAGCAATACTGTGCCATAGATAGCATAAAGGCGCTTTGGGGATTCTGCATTCACCTTTGCGAGCAGCGCCGCCGCCCGTGCCTTGCGCTCGGCAATCTTTGCTGCCCTCTTGTCTTCGGGGCTGAGCGGGGCTGGTTTTTCCTGCGCTATGAATTCAGGCTTGCCGTTAAAAAGCTTGTCTAAATCTGACTGTGACAGGCCTATCCCCAGCAGGGCATCTGCTTTATCGTGCGCGGCATTTTCCTTCCGCACTGTTTTAAGGACGAGGTTTATATCATCCTGTGAAAGCGTGATAGAATCTGTGTCTGCCATATTTCAATTATCGCATATTTTTTTCCTTTGCTTAAGGAACATCTATAAAATAGGGCTGTTTTATGCTACAATGCAGCCGGGAGATATTGATGAGCATTTTAGATGAAATCGTAGAAAAGAGAAGGGCGGACATTGCCCGCTTTGGATATACATTTGCCTGTGATATTCCTGCCGCAAGGAAACGGAAGGCTCCAGTGCCCTTTGTCGCGCAGAAAGGAGCGGTGCTGGAAGTGAAGCGTGCCTCGCCCAGCAAGGGGGACATAGCGCCTGCCCTTGATGCCGCCGCAACCGCCACAACGTATGCCGCCGCAGGGGCTGCCGCTATTTCCGTGCTCACGGAGAAAAACTATTTCAAAGGTTCGCTCGTGGACCTCATGGCTGTCTGTGCTGCTGTTGATGCCTATGCGGAAAGCCATGAGGGAAGCCTTTGCCCTGCTGTTCTGAGGAAAGATTTCCTGCTTGCGCCGGAAGAGGTGGACATAGCTTACCGCGCGGGGGCAGATGCTGTGCTGCTCATCGCCCGCCTGCTGGAAAAGGATGTCCTTCTCAAGATGGCGGAGCGCTGTGCGGAACTTGGCATGACGGCATTCATAGAGCTCCGCCTTGATGAGGATGTACAGAAGCTCGCCTTTGTTGCGGAAAGGGTTGACAGCGAGCACATTGTCTGCGGGGTAAATGCCCGTGACTTGCGTGATTTCAGCATAGACCTGCTTACTCCCGCCGGAATGCTCCCGAAGATACAGAGGGCAGCGGGGCAGAATGTCCGCGTTATATTTGAAAGCGGCATCCGCACGCCAGAAGCTGCGTCCTTTGCGGGCGGACTGGGATTTACCGGTATGCTTCTGGGAGAGGCGGCAGCTCGGAATCCCGCACAGGCTGCGGCGCTAGTGGAAAGCTTTGTCAACGCACGGCAGACGGCGCATACAAAGGCATGGCTTGATTACGCGCATGTCCTTGCGGAGGAAAATCTGCCCCGTCCGCTGGTAAAGATATGCGGACTCACCAACATGGAAGATGTCCTTGCCGTGCTGCTCACGGATGCCATGTTCCTTGGCTTTATCTTCTGTGCAAAAAGCCCTCGCAATGTGGATGCCTCCGTGGTGCGCGAAGCAAGGGCTGTGCTTTCCCGCATGACGGCGGAGGAAGAAGGTGATTCTGCCTTAAAACAGTTTCCCAAACTGGTAGGCATCATCATTGACTGCGAAAGTGCCGAGGCAAAGACTGCTCTGGCTCTGGCAAGGGAAGGGGTGCTGGACTTTATTCAGCTGCACGGCGAGCGCGCGGTGGAGCAGTTTTTCAGTACCCCTGCCCTGCAGGACTTGCCCCACTATGCTGTGGTCAATGTGTCCTCCGAGGAGGATATTGCGAAGCTTGATGCCCTGCGTGAGCGGGGAGAGCCGCGCATCCTTATCGATGCTGTGTCCGGCGGATTGATCGGCGGTACAGGCACGCAGATTGCCGCCAGCCTCGTCTCCCAGATTCGCAAAAAGACGCGCTTGTGGCTTGCAGGCGGCGTTACGCCCGAAAATGCGCGCAATATAATAGAAGATTTTGAACCAGAACTGATCGATGTGGCGAGCGGTGTGGAAGAAGCTCCCGGCAGAAAAGACCTTGAAAAGCTGGATGCGCTCTTTGCCTGCATTGCCCCCGCCGAAGCTGAGGTTTAAGAAAACGATGAAAGTGCCAAAGTATTTTGCCGCCCTTGCTGCCTGTGCCGTCCTGCTCGCCTCCTGCGTGACGACGAGAGAAAAGAAGCCCGTCCCAGAACCGGAAATTCAAGAGCCGGAAATCAAGGAAAAAGAAATCACCGAGCCGAAGCTTACGGAGCCGGAAGAAAAATCTTCAACGCAGGAAGAAACAGAAGCAGAAGTGCCAGAGGCAGAAATGCCTTCGACAGAAGTCCCTAAAGGCGAATTACTCCTTGAAAGCGCGCTGTCGCAAATCATTGCGGAGATGACGCTTGAAGAAAAAATCGCACAGCTCTTTGTCATCGCTCCAGAGCAATGCCCTGTCACAGGGGGTGCTGCTTCTCAAACTGAATTCACCCAGTCCTTGAAAGAAGCTCTTGCCCGCTATCCCGTCGGTGGCTTTATCTTTTTCGCGCAGAACATAAAGAATCCTGCACAGCTGAAAAACTTTACCCGTCAGCTCAAAGAAGCCACTTCAATACCTCCCATTATCGCCGTTGACGAGGAGGGCGGGCGAGTGGCACGGCTTGCCAATACCAAAGGCTTTGGGCTGCCTGTGTTTACAAGCATGGGTGCAATCGGTGCCAGCGGCGATGTTGAAAATGCGCGGAAGGCAGGGCAGCTTATCGGGAGTTATCTTGCGGAGTATGGCTTCACGCTGGATTTTGCTCCGGACGTTGACGTGAACACGAATCCCAAAAACATTGTCATCGGGGACCGTGCCTTTGGCTCTGACCCTGAGCTTGTCGCGGGTATGGCAGGAGCCTTTCTGGACGGGCTCCATTCAGTCGGCGTAAAGGGCTGCATCAAGCACTTCCCCGGTCATGGAGACACCACGGGAGATACCCATGCAGACTACGTGGCAGTCACTAAGGACTGGGGCGAGCTGAAAGAATGTGAGCTCATCCCCTTTATCAAGAATTTTTCCGCTGCCGACTGCGTGATGATAGCCCATCTCTCCGTCCCGAATATCACCCGCGACGGACTCCCCGCCTCGCTTTCCAAAGAGCTGATCAGCGGCAAGCTCCGTGGAGACTTGGGCTATGACGGCGTTGTGCTGACCGACGCGCTCAATATGGGGGCAATCGAAAAGAATTATGCAGACGGCGAGGCGGCAGTGCTTGCCTTTGAGGCGGGGAATGATATCCTGCTTATGCCGAATGATTTTGCCGCTTCCTACAACGCCATGCTTGAAGCGGTTAAAAGCGGCAGGATTGCTGAAAAGTGCGTGGATGAGAGCGTCATGCGGATTCTGCTGCTCAAAGGTTTATGATTGGTATCCGTTTGCTATGCTTACCTACAGCCTTGAAGCGCATTCCGAAGAAAATTTGTACGAGCAGCTCTACGATTTTATAAAGCGCGATATTCTGCACGGCGAGCTGCCCGGAAAAGCACGATTGCCATCAAAGCGCGAGTTTGCAAGGCACCTTGGCGTAAGCACCATCACGGTGGAAAACGCTTACGCCAAACTTGCGGACGAGGGTTACATTTTCTCTCAGCCCAAGAAGGGCTTTTTTGTATCGGATATCACGGTGGATTCCTGTCTTCGTCCCGTGCCAGGGCAGACAGAAGATGCAACATATTATATAGAAGAAAACGAAACGCCTCCCCGTGAGGATTTCCTTGATTTGTCTGCGAGCTATACCCTGCCTTCTCTCTTTCCCTTTGCAACATGGTCGCGCCTTGTGCGCCGTGTGCCGGTAGTGCTTGATGAGCAGGGAATGTCTCTGGAGGGCTTGCGTGAAAGCGGCGCGACCATAGCGCATATCTCGCCCTCGCACCACTTTCCGACGGGGCGCGTTATGTCAATCAGCCGCCGTTACGAGCTGCTTGGCTGGGCGGCAAAGGCGGAGGGGCGCTATATCATTGAAGACGATTATGATGCGGAGTTCCGCTTGAAGGGACGTCCCCTCCCCACGCTGAGGGGCATAGACAGCATAGGCCGTGTGATTTATCTGAATACCTTTACGAAAAGCCTTTCGCCCACTATACGCATAAGCTATATGGTTCTGCCAGAAAGCCTTATGGCCCTTTTTCGCGAGAAGCTTGGCTTTTATGCCTGTACCGTGCCGAATATAAACCAGTATACGCTTGCGGCTTTCATGCGCGATGGTCACTTTGAAAACCACATCAGCCACCTGCGCCGCTATTACCGCGAGCAGCGGGACTATGCCCTCGCCGAGCTGAAAAAGCACGACAGCCTGCGCGATGCAGAGGTTATGGAGGCGGATGCGGGGCTGTACTTCCTCCTGCGCCTGCCGACGGACAAGGCTGATTTTCAGCTCAAGGCTGCGGCGGGGCAGGAAAAGCTTTCCCTTTCATTCTTGTCAGATTATTACACCAGACGGGAAGCTGCCCCTGAGCACGTCGTTATTGTCAATTACGCAAGCCTCCCTCGCGATGCTCTGGCAAGGGCGCTCGCCGTCCTTGCAGGGTGCATATAAGCTGTCGGTAATCGAAGCAAAGCAGTACCAACATAAAACCTATTCTTAGCGGAGCAAGTTTTCATCGATTTCCGCAAACGCGGCTGCTTCCTGTGCTGTATGTCCCATATTCAGCATATTTTGTACCCTGCCCTCGGGGTAGATGAAAGCGTCCTACAGCCGTATCTCGCTTTCCGCGGGGAAATCGTCCCTGCCGTTGTACAGCACGTAGAATTCCG
>CAKZZK010000055.1 GCA_937885235.1 uncultured Treponema sp. | reverse complement strand
GATATTATGGGATCACCTGGTGTCAAATGAGACCATTCTTTTGAGATCCCCTGAGTCCGGGCAGGGAAAGGAAAACGCTGTTGCTTTCATTGAAAATAACCCTGATTACCGCATTCAGCTGGAGCATACCCTGCGCGAAAAGATTTTCCCCGGTCAGGTGCTCCATACCAAGGAAGGGGAAGTAGTCACCGAAGAGCAGATCCGCGCCTATGAGCAGGAGATGCGCGGTAAAGGCGTGGGCACAGGCAATCTTACCACCGACAAGGAAAAGCCGGAGGCAGAAGCTCCTGCCCCCGCAGCGGAAAAGCCTGCCGCCAAAGCAGCGGCAAAAGCTTCCTCCGCGAAAGCGGCAAAGACCGCGGCTGCTGCACCCACGGCGACTTCCCTCGCAAAGGCTGCGGCTTCCGACAAGCCGGTGCCGGAGGACTTGTTCTGATGTATACGCAGGTGGTGCTGGGGCTTGGCTCGAACACATCTTACAAGGGAATGTGTCCCCAGGAGCTTTTGTCTGCCGCCTGTACAGAGCTGCGGTCCTTTATATATGCGCTCTGCGCTTCTTCTGTATACCGGACTGCCGCCATGTATGTGACGGAACAGGAAGATTTCTTCAACATGATGGTGGCGGGGCTTTTTGAAGGTTCTCCCCATGACCTCCTGCGGCGGATACATGAAGTGGAAGCAGCTTTTGGACGCGACAGAAGCCGGGAAATCCGCAACGGCCCCCGTTCTCTGGACATAGATATAGAGCTGTTTGGCGATCTAGAGCTGCATGAGGAGGGCTTAATCGTACCTCATGAGCGTCTGACGGAACGGGCATTCGTGCTTGTGCCGTTGCTTGAAATTTTACCTCAATATGCCGAAAGATATACAGAAGCCCTGTCTGCTTTGGCAGGGCAGCGAATTGAAAAGGTGAGGTAGCACAGATGGCAGATGCCGGAGGGCGGAAATTTACAGCGGGGCAGTTCGTAGGACCGCTGGAGCTTTTATGGAGCCTTATCAGGGAAAACAGGATAAATATCTATGACATTCCGATTGCAGAGATAACGGAGCAGTACCTTGACTATCTTGATTATGCGGTGGAAACCAACCTGCAGGATTTGAGCGAATTCTATGCTTGGGCGGCAAAGCTTATTTTCATTAAAAGCCGTATGCTTTTGCCGGTGGAAGTGACCTATGATGATGACGAGGGCATGGAAGACCCTCGCACGGAACTGGTGGAGCAGCTGATTGAATATCAGCGTTTCAAGAAGCTTTCTGCGCTTATGGAGGAGCAGGAGGAGCAGAGCGAGTGGAGCTTTGAGCGCAAGAAGATAGAAAGAATCCTGCCGTTTGAAGAAGATGAAGGCCAGTGGAAGAAGATGGATACATGGGCGCTGCTGCAGGATATGCAGAAGATTTTTCGAAATCTGACGAATATCAGCAGGGATGAAAGAATCCTTAATATGAGCGAGGATATAACGCCGAATGAAAAGATTACGCTTATGAACGAGCTTCTGGAAAAACACGGTGAGTGTATGTTTACCGATTTAATCACCCGTCGGGGGAATGAGCTTGACGTAATCTGCGCTTTTATGGCAATCTTGGAGGCTGTAAAGCTGAAATTGGCTGATATATATCAAAACAAAATGTTTGGAGACATAAAGATATGCAGGAAGCAGCAGGCGGCGTAGAGGAGAACGCCGAAAGTGATGAGAATGTGAAGCACAAGACGGAAAGCAAGGAGCAATTAAAGTTTCCTGAAGAAGAAGTGGATCTGGAAGCACAGAATGCCGTGCAGAAGCAGCGCGCGGATATGAACTTAGACAGCGAGACTGCCCTGCTCGAAACGGTACTTTTTTTGGAAAGCGAGCCACAGACTGTTGAGTCCCTTGCCAGAATTGCGCAGTTTTCTGAAGATGTAATAGCAGAGTGCCTGGAACGTCTTAAGGAAAAATATATGAGCGCAGACAGCGGCATTGAGCTGTCCCAAATTCTCGGCGGCTGGCTGCTTACCCCTAAGAAAGAGTGTTTTGATCTCGTAAAAGAACGCTACGGCAAGAAAAATGAGGGGCGTCTGAGCAAGGCTGCCATTGAAACGCTTGCCATCATTGCCTACAGCCAGCCGATTACCCGTGCGGAAATAGAAAGCATTCGCCATGTGAGCGCAGACAATATGATGCGCATCCTTTTGGAACGCAAATTTATCAAGGAAGTAGGCAAGAAGGATATTCCGGGCAAACCTGTCCAGTACGGCACGACGAAGGAATTCCTTGAATTCTTCCATTTGCAGAGCATTGCTGATCTGCCGCAGCTTGATGAAAAAGAAAGCGAGAGGTTCGAACTTGCAAGATAAAGAATTTATGCGCCTGCAGCATTACATGGCGCGGTCGGGAGTGGCGAGCCGGAGGGCAAGCGAAGCCATCATTTTGGCGGGCAGGGTAACGGTGAACGGCATGGTGTGCACGGAGCTGGGGACAAAGGTTTCTGCTTCGGACACTGTCTGCGTGGACGGCAAGAAAATCCATCTGGAAGAAGCAAAGCGTTATGTGCTTCTGCATAAGCCTTCTGGCTATGTCTGTTCTCAGGCTGACGAAAAGGGGCGGGCTGTCGCGGTTGATTTGCTCAAGGATGCATACAGCGAGCGTCTCTACAACGTGGGGCGGCTGGATATGTTTTCCTGCGGACTCATCATCTTTACCAATGACGGGAATTTTGCCGCCACCCTGTCCCATCCCTCTGCGGAATTGGAAAAAGAGTATATCGTTGACACAAGTCTGCCCTTGCCTCGCGGGCTTGCCGAAGACTTTGAGCGGGGGCTTCGGGTGGACAACGTGTTCTACCGCTGCAAGGAGGCGGAGGAGCTCAATTCCCACCGTATGCGCATTGTGCTTGTGGAAGGCAAGAACCGCGAGATACGGCGGGTCTTTGAATCGCGCGAAATAGGCATAAAGTCGCTTATGCGCATTCGCATCGGTAACATAGGCATAGACGGCTTGGCTGAGGGGGAATTCAGAAACCTGACTCAGGCAGAAGTTTCGTCCCTCCTGCGCCTGTGCAGGCATAACTAAATAAAAGGGGTATAACAATATGGTGATAGCCATTGATGGACCCGCGGGAACCGGTAAAAGCACAGTTGCCCATGCGGTTGCAAAAGATTTGGGCTTGGTGTATCTGAACAGCGGCAGTTTTTACCGCGCGCTTACCCTCGCATTGCTGGATGCTGCTATTAATATAGAAGATACTGCAGCGCTTATGGATTTTGTGCGGAAGCAGCGCTTGGACTATCGGAATGCGCGGCTCATATTGAACGGCAAGGACGTTGAGGATTTGCTGCATCAGGACAGGGTAGACGCGAATGTGTCCCGCGTGTCCAGTATTGTAGAGCTGCGCCATCTGGTGAATGACAGGATGCGCCAGATTGTAAAGAAGCTGAACATCATCTGCGAAGGACGAGACATGACGACGGTAGTGTTCCCGCAGGCGGAGTATAAATTCTATCTTGATGCGAGCATTGATGTGCAGGCGAAGCGCCGCTTTGACCAAGGCGTGAGCAATATGACGCTTGAAGAAATCAAGCAGGCAATCATCAAGCGCGACGAGATGGACAAAAACAAGGCGGAAGGTTCGTTAAAAAGAGCTAAAGATGCAATATATATTGATACTTCAGACTTGACGATAAAGCAAGTTTGTGCCATAATCGAGTCAAACATCAACACTGAAGGATTTAGAATGGATCAGAAGGAAGTGGACACGAATGTTGACCTGAGCTCCAAGGACGATATTCACACACAATTAGAAGAATCACTTAACAAAATGGGGCCGGTTGAAGACAATGCCCTTGTGCAGGGACGTGTCGTTCAGGTAACAGATGATTATGTCTTTGTAGACGTAAACTGCAAGTCTGAGGGACGGATTCCCCTCTCCGAGTTCGGGGATGACATTCCAGAGGTGGGCAGCGAGATTACTGTTTTCCTCATCAGCCAGTTTGGCAAAAATGGGCCGGAAGTCTCCAAGATCAAAGCCGATGAAAAGCGGCTCTGGGAAAAATTCAAGGCCGCCTATAATGATAAGCTTGCCGTGGATGGAAAGATTTCATCTATCACCAAGGGCGGCTATATGGTTGATTTGGGCGGTGGCATCAACGCATTCCTTCCCATCAGTCAGGCAGACAGCCAGAAGGTTGAAAAGGCTGAAAAGCTTGTCGGCATAAAAGATAAATTCTATATAGAGCGTTTGTATAGCGAGGGCAGACGCAATGTCGTCGTAAACCGCCGCAAATATCTCGAAGAGAAAATCGATTCAAACCGCGAGAAATTCTTCAATGAAGTGAAGATTGGCGATACAGTGAAGGGCGCTGTAAAGTCTTTCACAAGCTTTGGTGCGTTCATCGACTTGGGCGGCTTTGACGGCTTGCTCCATATCAATGATATGAGCTGGGGCCATGTGACCCGTCCCAAGGACTTCGTAAAGAAGGGGCAGGAAATAGAGCTCAAGGTTATCCGCCTCGATCAGGAAAAGAAGCGCATCAATCTTTCTTTGAAGCACTTTGCCGAAGATCCTTGGCTGCACTTTGAGGACAAGTATCACGTCAATGATGTGGTGAAGGGTAGGGTAACGAAGCTCACCGAGTTCGGCGCATTCATTGAGCTGGAGGAAGGTATTGAGGGGCTTGCCCACATTTCCGAATTCAGCTGGACGAAGAAGGTCAACAAGCCTGCCGATATGCTCAAAGAGGGCGACGAAGTCGAATGCATGATTTTGGGCTATGATATTCAGGCTGGTCGTGTGTCTCTTGGTTTGAAGCAGGTGACTGCCAATCCGTGGGATTCTATCAATGACAAGTATCCCGTGGGCACAAAGGTGCACGGCAAGGTCGTAAAGATCACCAACAGCGGTGCTTTCGTGCAGCTTGAAGAGGGCATCGACGCTTTCTTGGCTGGCGAGGATCTTTCTTGGACAAAGAAGGTAAAGCATCCGGGCAGTGAGATTAAAGTTGAGCAGGAAATCGACGTCATCGTCACCGAATGCGATCAGGAGAACCGCCGTATTCGCGTTGGCGTAAAGCAGCTCACTGATAATCCGTGGAAGGAGTTTGCCTCCCAGTACAAGCAGGGAAGCACGCTTGAGGGTGAAGTTACGTCCATTACGGATTTCGGTCTCTTTGTGAAGGCTCCGAACGGTATTGAAGGCTTGGTGAACAAGGCAAACATTACCGATGACCGCGAGACTCCGTTTGAAGAGGCTATCAAGAAGTTCACTGTTGGCGACAAGGTGAATGTGTATGTTGTTTCCATCGATGTGGACAAAGAGAAGGTTGCTTTCTCCATCAAGGAATACAAGCGCGCTAAGGAGCGTGCCGAGATTTCTCAGTATATGTCTACAAGTAATGACAGCGACGGAGCATATACCATTGCTGACAGCATGAAAGATCACAGAAAAGATAAATAAGGATCCTGCGCCATTTGGTGTTTTATTCTTCAGAAAGGCACATTGCTCCCTGCAATGTGCTTTTTTGCAGGAATTGAAGTTTTAGGACATCCTTTTTGGAGAAATAAATGGCAGTTAAAAAATCACAGCTCTACAGTTCA
>CAKZZK010000054.1 GCA_937885235.1 uncultured Treponema sp. | reverse complement strand
CCCCCCTAATAATATTTTTCCATGCATCAGACAGGATTCAAAAGGAAGATATCCTCCATATTCTTCTTTTATTATTTTAGTATCCATTTTTTTAATTAAGCACCTCTCAATCAACAATCATAAGTTCTCTCTGCGCCATCTCTTGTCGTTACTTTATGAACGGACACTATCTTAACTGCCCCATTTTCTAAGAATCACAAGATATTTTGCTAAGTTTTTATACCCCTGAATATTTGTCATAAATTTTCGTAAAGACACACTTTCGCAAATCGCGAGAATATTCAGCCTCCGTTTTATTCTTAGGATAGGATTCGAATAATAATTAAAATCATTCCATAATTTGTTAAAATCATCATCAACACTTTGCAATTTGAATACAAGATTGAAATAGTTCTTTGACTCTCTTTGTTCTTGTATAAATTCTTCAACCGTAGCACTATTACTATTATAGTTCTCTAATAGTGGATTCATTATACCTAATAACTTTTTTCGTCCATACTTCATAGAATAATATTTCGTCCCTTTATTTCGATTTCGAAAAACTTCAATTCCCAAATACCCTAAAAAGATGGGAAAAACAACCTGTAAAACAGACAAAGTATATTCCAATGTTAATTTCAATTTTTCGTCACTGAAAGAAAGAGAGAAAGCATATACAATAATTAACAAAGCCGACAATAAAAGTGAAATCAAAGAACCGATAATTATTTTACAAAATGTAATAATAATTTTTTCACCATCATTCATATTCGTATCCATATATAACTCCTAACCAGAGGTCATACCCCTACGAAAAATGGCGAACTCATGCCTGGTTTCCGCCGAATCATCTTCAGCATATCACATTACCGCTTGTTTGTTGACTATTTTATCATGCCTCCTAAACAAAAACTCCAATAACTTTATATATTTATCTTATCCTTTACAATAAATTGAGGCTGTCTATTCAAAGATAAATATATCCTGCCGATGTATTCTCCTATTAAGCCCATCAATAAAAACGAAAAACCAAAAAGAAAAATCATAATGGCTAATATCGAAGTATATCCTGCCATGATTTTTTTGGGGTATAAAAGCTTATTCGCAATTATAAACAAGCCATAGCCAAAACCTGCTAACGCAATAAAAATGCCAGACAAAGTTGCAATACGGAGAGGTTTTATGGAAAAATTGGTAAAACCATTTAACCACAGATTTATCAGTTTTGAAAATGAATAACCGGATTTTCCAGACAATCTTTTTCTATGCGAAACAGAAACATTGCATGCATTTTTAGAAACTCTAAGCATTAATCCGCCCAGATACGGATATGGATTCTCATATCGAAGCATATCATCTGCAACAAAACGCCTGATACACCAAAAACTGGTAAGCACTAGACCTTTGGGTTTATTTATTAGATTTGTTGCCATTGATTCATTTAAAAACGTTCCCAATCTCCTAAATAACGACCGCCTTTCACGGATTGAATAATTTGCCTCGACAATATCATAACCTTCCTGTATCTTTGAAAAAAGCTTTGGAAACTCTATAAACGGGGTCTGCCCATCATCATCTCCGCACACTATGTAGCTGCCTTTCGCATAATGCATGCCAGCCATTACTGCTGAAGGCTGTCCAAAATTCCTAGCTAGGTTCAGACCTTTTATACGATTATCAGCATTAGCAAGCTCTTTTATCTTTTCATAAGTAGTGCCATCAGGAGAACAATCATTTACCAAGATAATCTCAAAGTCATAGTCCTTCAAACAATCGCTCATCATCGCCTTTATTTCTTCAATAACGGCGCCTATTGTATTTGTAGAATTATAGCAAGGTATTATAAAGCTGATAATCTCTTTTTTAATCATACTTTACCACGTTTTATTAGAAAAATATAATTCTTATATTTTCAACCAAATAATTCATCTGCTTCAAAAGATCTTCACGATTATTTCCCCCTATTATAAAATGACCGGGGCGCATCCTTCCATACTTCAAATCTTCTAACGTCTGCCCCGACTTTACATTCAACTGGAAATCAATCATATTCTTTGTATTTTCCAAAAGTTCTCTTCCGATAATATCTTTCACCTTTCCTTTCCCAAAATCAAAAAAGCGCATTATGCAATAATGATTTTCCAAATACTCTTTATCGAAAATCGGATATTCAAGCGTTTCTCCCAATGATTGGCTGATGAGATATTCATAGTTATCAATACCAGTCATAAAAGGTACTATCTTCCCAGAAAGATTGCTTCCTCCGCCTCTTGCACCTGCTTCTATAAGATAAAATTTTCCATTCGCATATTTATACTCGGAATGGGTCAATCCAAACGGAATGCCCGCTGTTTCTATGAGCCGCTTATTCTCTTCACGCAACGCAGTATAGTCATATCTTGAATGATTCCAAGAATATGTCTGCATTTTTGAGACATTAGGGTTCTGCTCGTACATCTCTTTTATTGAAATCGTCATAGGGAAATACTTCCCATTCACAACCAAACCATCTATAGTAAATTCATCGCCTTCTATATACTGCTCAATTAAAAACTGCTTCCGAATATTCGACCATGAAAGCGTTTCTTCAATATGCGACTCTATATCAGCCTCTGATTGTACCGTAAAGACACCTCGGCTTGACTGGCTATCAATAGGTTTTATTATAGCTTTCTGATAATTTTTCAGAAACAACACGGCATCTTGACAAGAGCTGCATACTTTGAAACCTGGAACAGATATTCCATTACTCTTACAGAAAATACGCTGCGCAGACTTATCCGTAAACAAAGCGGCAAGTTCCGTTCCTATTCCCCTCAGTCCCAATTTTTCATTCAAATATGCAACTGTAGGAACAGCTATATCGCTTTGATCAGAAATCACCGCATCAGGATTATATTTATTCGCAATTTCAAGATTCTTTTCTTTATCAAGTACATCCGCTACTTCGCAAAAATCTGCATACGGGAAAGCAGGAGAGTGTTCATATAAATTTGAGCAAACAACCGTATGCCCCAGTTTTTTGCTTTTTTTTATAAGTTCTATCTGCCAGTCACCACCGGCAATAACCATTATTGTTGCCATATATCAGAATAAAAATTTCCATAAAATGCCAGAATATTATCCCTGTTCAAGGGCATTTCATTAAACGTTCTAACAGAATACTTCCACACAGGGACGCCTTCAATTTCGTCTATTTGACGCATAGTAGCATTCATTTCATAGTTTTCACGCAGATAATCAAGAACCAAGCTTGCAAAATATTCATTTCCCGCATATAACACATTCTCATCGCTTAAGAGCGAAGGAAACTGCGGCATTCCATTGTAAAATGGCAAAGGAATCAGCCAGCCGCCATCCGGAACGACATTTTGCAACCGGTCTTTATATGCCGCCCTTGTCAAACTGAATACATTTATCTGCTCGCTCTGAAATTCCGGCGTCATACCGCTTATAATATATGTATTACCATCTCCAGAAGTTTTCTCTGCGAACTGCAACAATACATACGGATTTTTAGCAACATCAACACTTTTTCCAGAAAGGCGCATTTTCATTGCAAGATAAAATTTGCCGCACATCATAAGCAATGCAAAGCAAAGCAGCACCACCCTTAAGTCTCGCAGCGAAAAACCTTTTGTATTCACCATTGAAAAATCAAGTTTTGATATGAGCCTTCCCGCCCCTAAATCAAAGCGAATGCCAAAATCAAAATTCGGGCACGAAACTTTAGGCAAATGCATCGTTTCTGACTCAAAACAATAAACAGTCAGCATAGATACAACTGCCACCCAAATTCCAAACTCCACACGCCATATCGTCCTATTTATGCTGGCAAAATAATAATACATTGCAACGACAAGCCCCATAAAGACAAAAGGTATGATTTTCTCTTTGCCTTTCAAAAGCAGTACTATCAAAAAGAGAAAAAGAAATGCAAAACGCACCAAGCTATATTTCCGAAGCGTATCACACAAATTTTTTATAGTTCTGGCAAATATACGTAACGAAAAACTCCCAGAAATCACACTGCTATCTATATTTCTCCATGCAAGGAGTTTTTCCAATGTAAAATGCCCGGAGTCATTGTACATCCATGTTGCAAATATTCGCCTGTCTAATTCAGTTATGCCAAGAGAATCATATTCTTTCTGAAATTTCTCGTATGATGGCACGCCACAGTCAAGCAATGAAGACCTCGCAGAATTATAGCTGTCATAATTTTGCCATTCGGCACTCATATAGGCACTTTTATCGATCATCCTGATTGCAAGCTGCAAAGATGCAGTCATTAAAATCAGAAAAAGCAGATATAATACCTGCCTCTTTGTCCTTTTCTTTAGGAAAAAAGAAGCAAATAAAGCAAATGCATAAGGCATTATCATCTCACAAGCAATCCACCGTATACTGGCAGCGATGCCTGTCAATAAGATGCCAAATATCCACAAAAATTTATGTTCATCATGATGAATTAATGAATAATAGAGGATCACAAAGCCTGCAACGGCTGTTACTGAAGTGACTTTTGTATATTGCAAATGGGTATATGCAGAAGTAGCTACCAGCCAGTTAAACATGCAGGTAAAGACAACTGATAAAGAAAAATGCATCTTTTTCGTACAGATAAGGCAGATCGAAGCAACTGATGCAAAAGTTATTATCAAATATATAATTACATACCAGTTAACAGATGGTACAAGTCCATTCAAAAAATCAATAACAGCCCCATAAATAAATCCTACAAAAACAAGATAGCGAGGATCTCCTTTAAATGCACCAATAGCAATTTCATTCATCACCCTGTCATCACTATTATCAAATTTTATGCCGTAACCTAACAGATGGGAAAGAAAGAAAAATACACAGATAAAAAAATTAATCAAAACAGCATATTTAGATGCCCCATTAAAATCATCGTGCAGGGAAAAATTTATCGCTTTGCGAAATTTTGCTTTCAGTTCCATCAATCTTTCCCTTTATAATTGAAAAATGCTCGAATTGCCATAATCACTTCCGACTGTTCCGCATCGCTCAGCCCATAATACAGGGGCAACCGTACCAGCCGCTCGCTTTCCTTCGTTGTAAACGCATCCTCGCCGGAAAATCGCCCGAACTTCAGCCCCGCCGGTGATGAATGCAGCGGGATGTAATGGAATACGCAGCCGATACCTCGCTCCTTCATATACGCAATAAATCGTGTCCGCTCGTCTAAATTTTTTAGCTTGACATAAAACATGTGCGCGTTGTGCTCACAGCCATCAGGAACAAGCGGAAGCTCGATTCTCCCGCTTTCCGCGAGCGGCTTGAACGCATCATAATATTTGTTCCATACAGAAAGCCTTGCGTCATTTATCCTGTCTGCAACCTCCAGCTGTGCCCACAGGTATGCCGCATTCAGCTCGCTCGGCAGGTAGCTTGAACCATAATCAACCCACGTGTATTTGAGCATCTTTCAGAATGTCCATGCGACTTTTTTTCGTTTCTTTCCAGACCATCACGCAGTTCCACACCTGATCCAAATAGCGAATCTTTTTCCGATACACATGATTCAGAATGTCCTGATCCATATAGTTCCATTTCTGCTGTTGAGAGACACGGAGCAACTCATCGGCACCGCCCATGGCATTCATAGCCTTGATGTTGAACAGCAAAACACCTGCCTGAAAATATTCATCAGCTCCCGTGCACCCCACCTCGTTCCGCACATACAACGCCAGTTTACTGTTGCTCTTTATGGAGCCCGCGAGGTCTATATCCTTTGCCGCCGCAAGGCAGCAGTCCCTTATATCCGTGTCATATAAATCTGCTATATCGGAGTTTACGACCATGTCACTGTCAAGGTAGAGGACTTTTTCCACATCAGGGAAGAGGGAGGAAATAAAAAAACGATAGTATGTTTCTACAGAGATATGCGTATGAACAAAAAGTTCCTGCTTTTCTGCAAAAGATTGCACATTTATACAGCAGAATGAGAAACGCCGGTCCGCCTCGACAAGGCTTTTTAACTTCTGTTGATTTCTTTCTGAAATATCAGTCGTCAGAACAAAAAGCTCATAGCCTCTGTTCTGTTTGGCATTATGAACAATCGAGCAGAGCATCGCGGCCAGATACGGAACATAACCATCATTGCAGGCAAGCACGGCGACGACGGAGCCCTCTTTCGTACTTATTTTACCAGGTAGCTTATCGGTATCCCTGAAGAGTGTCTTTTGCAGTTCAAGCGTTCTAAGCTGTTTTGCCTCCTTATTATGCATAAACCAGATACCGAACAAACGTTCCGATAAAAAACCTATAACTCTAAGCTCATACTGACTATATGATGAAACATCCAGACGTTTCTCAAGCCTAAATAATATATCAAAAAGCCAAGCAGCATACTCCCTGAACAGTTCCGCCCGCATGATGAACATATTGACTTCATAAGGTCTGCTTGAAGCCATATATTTTTCCACGGTCTCCGCATATTCGGGATATTTTTCCGCAAGCACGGACAACGCAGCATCTAAATCTTCCTTATGATGGCCCTTCGCCGCTATGTATTCATCATATATATTTTTTCCCTCGGGAATAGTCCGCGGCAGGGGAACTATGATATCATACTGACGGATGAGGCTTTCCATCCTGTCCGCATCTATTCCCAGTTCCTTCAAGACTTCATCTGTAATGGCTCCGTCATAAATGATGTTTCCCCATAAATCTGGCTTTAAATCCTTTCCGCTAAAATTTAAATAGCGCCGATAATGAAAAAAGCCAATATAATCAGAAGAAGGATCGTTTTTCCATGCCCAGTACTGAGCGGTAAGCTCGCAGTACATCCTGTTTTTTTCGGATATGCTATCCCCCTCGTCATCGTGCAACATATCCTGAATATGGCAGCCAGAAACAGTGCAGCCCACCTGGAGAGGCTTCATTATCGGA
This sequence comes from uncultured Treponema sp., assembly GCA_937885235.1. Classification (GTDB taxonomy): domain Bacteria; phylum Spirochaetota; class Spirochaetia; order Treponematales; family Treponemataceae; genus Treponema_D. The sequence goes on along the minus strand of CAKZZK010000054.1, from coordinate 1,222 downwards.
TTCGACGGGATAAAGCAGTCTTTATGGCTTACAACATATATACTGATACTGCTCATTTACTTCCTTTTCCTTCCCTGTAAAATTCTTTTCGGTATATAGCTGACTGCTTCCACCAATCCCCGTTGCCTCGCTCGCCTGAAAAATCCGCAGGCAAGACGGAAGGGGCTGTTTCTCCGCCTTGTCTCTTTCTCCGCTTCTATCCGATGCTCAGCGGCACCTTCCGCCATGCGGTGCAACAGCGCTTCATAGTACGGCGTAAGCCTTGCAGAGCGCCAGAACTCCCTGCCATAGTCCATTTCTGGATTCAGCCACGGCTTTTCGGGTCCCGCGTAATGGATGATTTTCGGACTCTTCCGCGCCTCCATATACATTCTGTTGAGCCACTGCGGCGCGAGCGCGATGATCTTCTCTCTGCGGATGCCGTTATAGTCAACCATGACGTTCCAAGCCATATCAACATAACGCACCCGCCCCTCGCAGAGCTTGTTCAGCACATCCTGGTCCTGCAGCTGCCAGCGCTCCTTCGCGGCAAAATCCAGCACAGTGCTGACCGTGTACTCCCGCCTGAACTCCGCAAGGTTCATGAGCAGCGTTCCCGCCTGAAAGTACTGGTATGGCTCCGCCAGATGCAGGATTTCGTCCGTGTATTTTTTTCTGTCCTTCCAGTAGCCGTTGTATAGCCCCGCCGTATCCGCATCATGGCAAGCAGCAAGCAGAAAGCCGTCCACCTTCTCTGAAAACAGCTCTGCGACATCAGCCGCTACAACCATATCAGAGTCAAGGTACAAGACCTTGTCATAGCGGGGAAGCAGCCAGGGGAGAATGAGCCTGTAGTATGTCTCGATATGTCCGAAATGCCAGTGCAGGTAAGGAGTAAATTTCCCGATGAACCTGCATGGATTCACAAAGCGGACTGAAAAATTTCCTCTCCCTGCAACAATGCCTGAAATAAGCTTTCTGTCCTCTGTCGGGATGTCTGTGGTCAAAATGAGAATGTCATAGTTGTTTTCCGCTGATGAGCTTTCCGCTATAGAAGCAAGCGTCACCGCAAGGCAGGGGGCGAAGCGCTTATCCGCGGCAAGGGCAACAACCACATCTCGCTGTGCAAAAACAGGCAAAAGTTCTTCATACCGCTCTGTATCCTTGAATAGCGTCCGCTGAAGCTCGCAGCACCGGTACTTTCCAGACTGCTTAAGCCACAGGTAATATATTGCAAAGAGCC
>CAKZZK010000053.1 GCA_937885235.1 uncultured Treponema sp. | reverse complement strand
ATAAAAAGAATATCAAGAATATGCATTTATCAGTAAAGCCTCCTCTTGGCAATGTAGTTGTGTCCGCGCCTCTCCTAATGAGCCAGAAGTCCATAGAAAATTTTGTGCGTCTGAATTTTAGCTGGATAAAAAAACAGCAGGGAAAATTTGCAAATCAGCCAAGAATGACAGCCCGTCAATATGTAAGCGGTGAAACTTATTACATTTGGGGAAAGCAATTTTTTTTGGAATTTAAACCTTCACAAAAGCGCGCTTTTAAGATTGATGGAAATAAAATTATTCTGGAAATGAAAGCAGACTCTACGACAGAGCAAAGAGAGCGATTTATTCGTGAAGAATTTAGAAGGATTTTAATTGAACAATTAAACAGGCTTATTCCAAAATGGGAAGAAAGAACAGGCCTTTATTGCGATTCATTCAGGACAAAATATATGCTTACCCGCTGGGGGACCTGCAACTCAAAGGCAAAAAGAATCTGGATAAACCTACAGATGGTAGAAAAGCCTCTGGAATGTCTGGAATATGTTATTCTGCATGAACTTGTTCATCTGAAAGTTCCGAATCACGGAAAAGATTTTGTTGCGATGATGAATAAATACATGCCTGACTGGAAAGACAAAAAGAATCTTCTGAATGGGCGGATTTTAGATAGTTATGGTGAATAAATTACCCTTTTGCGCTATACTACCCCCATGACATCCCACGCCCCCTCCCACAATCTCTTCTCCCTCGGCACAATTTCCATGGAAACTGACTCCATCCACACGGTTCATCCTCTTTCCGTCTCCTTTCCAAAAGACCGCCTTTCTGTGGTGACCGGCGTTTCTGGCAGTGGAAAGACCACTATGATTCTGGAAAGTCTGATTCCAGGACTTCAGGCTCTGCTGGAGAAAAAGCCGCTTCCGAGCCATGTAAAGAAAATTCAGGCGGAGGGAATCGGTCAAATCAAGCTGATTGACGCTACTCCCATCGGTATCAATATCCGCTCCACGGTGGCAACTTACGCAAACATTCACGATGAGCTGCGGAAAATCTATGCCCGCGCTTCCCTTTCAAAAGAAAAGGGCTTTAAGGCCGGAGATTTTTCATACAACACAGGAAGTCTTCGCTGTTCTACCTGCGACGGCACGGGAAAAATCAGTCTGGATGTTCAGTTTTTGCCTGATGTGGACATTCCCTGCCCGGACTGCCACGGATCCCGCTATTCAAAGGAAGCCTTCAGGATTTTGCGGAAGAAAAAAGGCACGACCGCTTCTGCCAGCTCAGTCACCAACAACAGCGGCAAGAACGACGGCATTTCCCTTCCTGCCCTCATGAGCCTGAGCGTGGACGAAGCGATTGAGGAATGTTCCGATCTTCCCCTTGTGCGCCGCTTCGGCGCCGACTTCTACGAAGCCCTGTGCGCCGCCGCAAGACACATTCTGTGAGAACGGGCCATATCTTTTGCCCCCCCAAACGCTCGAAGTTGCGAAACTTTCCTTATATTTGTCATCCAGATCATTAACGTATGAAAGAAAAACCGGGTCCTGTAGGAAATTTGGTAAACTGGTACTTCAGCAAAAAGGTGCTGCCCTACTGGGTCATCCTGCTTGCCGATTCTGTAATAGTCTTTGTTTCGGCGGTTTTCACATATTGGCTCATCAACCGTTCCCAGGTCACGTTCGACAACCATCGGGCAGTGTTCTTCACCTCGCTGATGTATGCCGTGCTCAGCCTTGTGGGCGCCCGGATTTTCCGCACCTATTCCGGGGTGCTCCGCTACAGCAGCTTCGTTGACCTTCTCAAGCTGATATATGCCAATCTCGTGACGCTCGCCCTCGCTCTCGGCCTGTCCCTGCTGTTCGGGTATTTGGGCGTGGACGCCCTCAGCGCCCTCACTCCCGTCAGCACCTTCGCCGCAATACTGGTGTCAACCCTTCTGATGTGGGCCCTGCGCATCCTGGTGAAGCTCGTTTTCGACGCCACCAACATGGACACCAAGGCCCAGAGGGTGCTCATTTACGGAGCCATCACCGGCGGCGTCGGCCTGGCAAAGAACATCCGTTCCCAGAACCCGGTCAGGTATGAGCTCTGCGGTTTCATCTCGCACGAGCACCGCATCAAGGACATGCATCTGCTCGGCGTCAGGGTATACAACCTGGACGACGACATCGCTGCCGTCATCAGGAGCGAACGCATCCAGGCTGTGCTGATCAGCCCCATGCGCATCAACGAGTTCCGCCAGAACCAGAAGATACAGGATGTCATCATCGGATGCGGCTGCAAGATACTCATGGCCCACGAGGTCGAGGAGGCCCGCATAAAGGACGGCGAGCTCAAAGACGGGGGCATGCAGGGCATACTGATAAAGGAAGTCAGCGTGGAAGACCTTCTCCCGCGTTCCGAAATCCGCGTCGACATGAAGTCGGTGGGCGAGCAGCTCGCCGGCAAGAAGGTGCTCATCACCGGTTCGGCCGGCTCCATAGGCATGGAGATAGTGAGGCAGGTGGCCGCCTTCAACCCTGAGAAGATGATGCTCATCGACCAGGCGGAAACCCCCCAGCACGACGTCCGCCTCATGATGGCCCGCGATTTTCCCGGCGTGCCATCATGAGGCGGACCGCCGTACCCGCATGGAGCACATCTTCGAGTCCTTCCGTCCCGACTACGTCTTCCACGCGGCAGCGTACAAGCATGTGCCCATGATGGAAGACAATCCCAGCGAGGCCGTGCTCAACAACGTTGCAGGCACCAAGATTATCGCCGACCTCAGCGTCAGGTACGGAGCCCTCAAGTTCGTCATGATTTCCACCGACAAGGCCGTCAACCCCACCAACGTGATGGGCTGCAGCAAGCGCATCTGCGAAATCTACGTCCAGAGTCTCGACCGCAAGCTCAAGCTCGAGTCGCTGGAGGACCGCAAAAGCAG
>CAKZZK010000052.1 GCA_937885235.1 uncultured Treponema sp. | reverse complement strand
TCTGATGGCTCGATGAATTGATGACGGCAAGTTTTGCACAAATAATTTTGCTTGCATTGCTTTTTTCATGGCAATGGGGGCTGATGATTTCTTTGATTGTCTGCATACTTCTATGAAATCACTTTCCCATGACTAGATGTTGCGCTCGGTATATTTTAGGCAGAATATTTTAATAAAGTGCTTGTTTTCCTTTCTTTTTTGCAGTATCATAGTAAAAACTATAGCCTTAATGGGCTAAACTTTTTAATATGAGAGGGCATAAGATGGAAATAGCGCGCAATCGATACTTGCAAAAACTCATCTCGTTTATGTGGGATGGGCAGGTAAAGGTAATAACAGGAATCCGGCGTTCTGGAAAATATTGACGTGTATGTGACAGGTTCAAATTCAAGAATGCTTTCGTCTGACATCCTTACTGAATTCCGTGGGCGAAGTGATGAAATCCGCGTTCATCTGCTCTTCAATCGGGTCTCTCACGAATCCCCCAAAAATTGCTGATACCATACGCTCAAAGAAGATGTGGGGCTTAGAAATGCACGAATTGGATTCAGGCAGCAAGAAATGACTCATATCATGGAAAATATCGTTTACAATGAGCTGAAAATACGCGGTTTTTCTGTTGATGTTGGAGTTGTCTGTTCCCGCGAGCTGAACCAGAACAAAAATTCAGTGCGGGTATCGAGGGAAATTGATTTTGTTGCGTCGAAAGGTGGAAACAAGGTATACATTCAGTCTGCCTTTGCCCTGCCTACGGAAGAAAAAATGGCTACGGAAACCAAACCGTTTTCGCTTACGGGTGATTCATTTCCAAAAATAATCGTGCGAGGCGACATAAAAAAACGCTGGTATGATGAAGGTGGAATCCTCAATATTGGAATCACAGACTTTCTGCTTGATGAAAATGTCATCTGAAGGTGAAAGTATTTCAAAGCATCCCGCCTCCCCGCCGTGGGGAATATGGAGAAGCCGGAAGATGCCAAGCGGGGTGACGCAGACTTGCCAAAAGTGCGGAACTGGTGTAGGTTTATAGAAGGGTGCAATAAGCAGGGACTGCTTGCAGGAAGTGCTGGAAGGGCTTGCACGGGATGCAGGATGGCAGGAGGAATTGAATATGGCGTTGAAGGCATATAACAAAGTGAGCGAGGAAGAGCGTGCGTGGGCGTACCACCTCTCGATGGACAGGGCGGAGGCAGACTATAACAACGGAATTATGCTCGCAAAACAGAATGGAATATCTCTGGGGGAGCAACAACATGCTTGTGATATGGCTCGCCGTATGCTGTCTAAGGGTAAATATAGCCTGGAAGAAATAGCGGAGATGACAGGTCTTTCTATGGAGAAAATCCAGAGCTTGCAGGAAGTATAATGCTGTGTGAGGCATAGAAGTATGCAGACAATCAAAGAAATCACCTGCCCCATTGCCATGAAAAAGCAATGATGATATGCTCTTCTGACTCATTTTCCACAGTCAATTCCGAACCTCAAAGATAACAAATAGACATAATTTTATATCCTCATATATTTATAGTCATCTTTTTATTATCATTTATTTCATAAAATCTTCCAATTCCTTATCAGACAACAATTCCCAATTCTCTTTTTGAAAAATATCATCATGCACCGTATACAAAAGTCCATACCATATTCCATCTCTTTGGACAACTCTTTTCCCAAAATTAAAGGTATTCTCATAATGCATTTCGGGTAGCCCCCTGCCAGCCCCAATAACAATCTGGCTATACATTTTTTTCTCATTGCTTGAAACAAGTTTGCCTGTAAATGGATTTACAGGATTTTCAACAATATTTTTTAAGACAAGCATAGGAACGTCAGCAACTGTCATAAAACTATTATCAATTCTTACATTACCCGAAATGCCAAAGTCTTTTACAAATAGCAGAGTATTAAACATTTGCCCATCCAAATTAATATCAGGAATTAACAATCTTGGATCTTGACCAAGCGCTATTCCATGGTCGCCTACAATTATAATGCGGGTATTATCATATACACCATTTTTACGCAAAAAATCACAGTAATTACCTATTTCAAGCAACATCCGCATATTACACTGATAGTGGGCAGCCTTATAATCTGTACCTAAATCTAAATCCGATGAAGTTGCGGGAACAATATTGCTATTATTTACAGTTCCTGAAAGTTCATATTCAGGAAGCTGTAGATTAACAACATCATGAGTGAATAAATTATGCAGATTTGTATAAGTATTACCCGCATCAGCCCTTATATCAGTAAGTTTCGAAAGATAATGCAATTCCCCATAATCACTAAGAAAATTTACAGGTATAGCATTCTTCAGTTGATCAGCTTCTTGTCCAAAATTAGTTCCAGCACCATGCGAGGAATCAATGTAGTTCCCCTTATCATATAAAATTTTTTGAAAATATAAAGGAACAGATTTCATAATGCTATATACAAAAAAGTTTCGTTCATTGCAACGAAGGGTACGTGCAGTAATAGACAACTCCTTCGAAACTTCATCAACAAAGCTATGTTGGAAATTAGCTACATTGATATATGGATAATCCTTAAAAACAGACAAATCTGGCATAGCAGAATAATTTGCCCATGCGGGGTCTCCTATGGCAATATTAGAAAAGCCTGCCTCATGTAAAATAACAGGTAACACCAAAAGGGCCTCATTTTGTTTATCAACAAGCTTTTCATTATTACGTTTATTAATTTCTATCGGAGTGTATTCATAACCACCATATATAGGTGGATTTCCCATCAACGTATTTCCAGCATGAGATATTGTATTCGGATAAAATGTAAAACCAGAAAACACTTCTTGCAACTCAGGACGCTCTTTAAGTATATAGGGAATATAGCCTCCAACCGCTCTATCCATAAACAACACTATTATATTCTTACCACTTTTACTAAGCGTAATAAAAGGTTCCAAGCTAACGTCTCCCAAACCAGAAGAAGACAATCTTCCCGCACGATGATGTTCTGCAAGATTATCTTTTAACCGATAAAAATTGTAGCAAAACAAAACCGATGCCCCTACTATAAAAATAGAAATCATATACAGAAAAACATTTCTAAACCATTTCTTATACGCACCAAGCAAAATAAAAAATGCAATCACGCTTACTACAACAGCATTTACAACTTTCTCATTACGTACAATATCTAAACCAGTCTCAAATTGCAGATAAGGGTTTAGCATCCCCAAATTTCTTCCAAAAAAAAGAAAATTCACTATCCCTGCAAACGAAATAAAAAAGAGCATCATTTCCAAGACAATACGCCCCTTGGTAGGAAGGAATGCATATAGTATGCTTCCCCAGACAATAAAGAAACCTATTCCATAAAAAAAAGAATGTAAAATAAATCCCTCTGGACAAGCTCCATGAGTATCTATAAATTCAATCGGGGAAGAAACCAATACACTTGATGGAATGACCAACCCTAGCATAATAACAAGGAATAATTCACACAGTCCTACGAGAGGAAAATATGCGGTATTATCACACAAATGCGTATACATAGATTTTTTTAATATTCTTTCATATTTCAAACTAAGAAGATATGGTAGAAAACAAAGCATCAAGAAAAACAAAACAAAAAGATATTTCAATTTTGAATTCAACTTACCTGCCGAAAAAAGAGCGGTAGTTATCAGAATACCAGATTCAGCAGAAATAAAATTAATAATTTTTCGCGAGTTTTTTAGTTTTGCAAAATAGTTTCTTACAAGTGAAAATATATTGTTGCAAGTCCAATATAACACAAGCCCAGCAGGAGAGTGATAGAGCAACAGAAAAAATAAAACAGACAAACCATAGGTTTGTATTCTATCCTGAATAGAAGCTGATGCCAAATAAAGTCGTGCAGACATCATATTTACGGCCACCATAACTAATGGAAGGACATTTATCGTTAATCCATGAAAATTCACTATACCATCTGGTTGAGACAAATCATTAATGATTCCAAAGTTCGCTCCACGTAAGATTGCAAGATGGGCGAGAAAATGATAGGCGGCAACGAAGAAAGGTATTTGCAACAACAAGGAAAATGAATTACTTATCATAAAAAGAGGGTTATAATTATTCTGCCTATAATAAGTTTGAAGCATCATAAAGCGTTTATCCCCAGAAAAATTTTGTTTGATATGGGTTACCCACTTCGACAATCTTTGCTCTTGCACTTTTTGTTTTTTTCGAAGCTCTTCGGCATACTTATATAAAGGCGTAGTCAGTAAATTTACAACTATGCTCAGCGATACAATAACAAGCCAACAATATATTTGTTTTCCACCGAATAATCTGTAAATAAACTCAAAAATTATTTCAATAATTAATTCTAATGGAGATATAATTATATTATATATTAACGCAATCATTATTTATGCTCCATTCCTTTCAGACTGTTGTATTAATTTCAATCTATGCATGATATAATCAACGATATTCATCGCAGCCTGTCCCTGACACGCCCATAAATCATTTTTCAATTTTTTTCTTACTTCGCCATCGCATCTATTCAATAAAGCTCTTTGAATAGCATTCCGTATATCTGGCAAATCGTCATCATGTAATTCCTGTCCAATATATGGTAAGCATTGGATAAAATAGGACGGCTCATCAAACCACGCACTGTCATAGGTTGCAGAATTATAGTTTGCAATCGTATACAAAACAGGCTTATCGAACACAAGTGCATAATCAAAAACAATTCTAGAAAAATCGCTAATAAGAATATCGCTCCGATTTAAACAGTCAAAATTATCATTATCAAAATTCCATTCTAGTATATTGCTGTTTGGATAGTGCTTCATAAGAGTATCAAGAACAGAGCGTTCCGACATCACTGTCTGAGGATGCGGTCGAATTATAATAGCATATCCACTTGCAAGGAGGGGATCGATTATACGGGAACCATAACTTGAAAGAATCCCACTTTTTCCCCATGAAGGAGCAAGCAATACAGTAATTTTTTCTGCATCCTTTTTCGATTGATTCTTTAGAATTTTTTTCTGCATGACATCAAGATATGTCAATCCACAAGTGACAATTTCTTTTGCAGGCAAATTTCGTTTTTGTTCTAAAATACGTTCATATTTCTCAAAAATAGCTCCTGTACTTAAAATCACATCATAGTAATCAAGTCCAAACATTTCATATATTCCTCCATCAGAAAGACTATGAAATACATGTACATATAAATCGACATTTTTACTACGCCTCCACTGGAATACATCAAGATGAGGGGTCGTTGCCACAACAACATGAGCATTCATCATATTTAACTTTGCATAAGCTTTATTACCGCTTCCGACAAAGAGACACTTTATATGATTATAATGTTCTTTCAAAGCCGGATCATCAGGACTTGCTGACCAAAATTCAACATCAATATTTCGTTTTTCAAATTCATCACAAATGGGTTTAAAAACAGTCCAATAACGCTTATGATCACTAAATATAACAACACCTTTCTTTTTCAAATCTCTTTTTCCGCCCTTTCCTCCAAACACTATAAATTTCACTTTCAAAGCTATGCGTCTTATAAAAAATATACCAGCACCAGCTATTCCTATAACAAGTGAAAAAAGCATACTTCCTGTGCCAGGATCTATGTATAATAGCATATTATTTTCCATCTCCCCGTATCTTCTGTTTGATACCCGATGACGAGATTCCCTTCGTGTACTCAGGCTCCACGACCTTTCCGCCCCACTCGGCCATTACCTCTATCGCACGCTCCCTCACCCCGGACAGCGGACCAGTCCTCCAGTCCGTCCCGTGCACCATATAGTCGGGCTTCATCATCCGCAGGTTCGGCTCGTAGTCCTTCGTCACCTGCGGGATGACATGCGCCACTCCCTTCACGTTCTCTATTATCGCCTTCCTCGTTTCGTAATCCATATACGGCACCGGCTTGTACGACGCTATCGCCTCATCGGTGAACAGCCCGACCGTCACCTCCCCCAGCTCCGCGCTCTTCCTGATGATGTTTATATGCCCGGGATGCAGGATGTCCACCGCCATCGGCACATACACTGTCTTCTTCTTTTCCGGCGCATCCCCGCCTTCCCAGACCCCGTAGCGCCGCAGCACATCCTCATTTGCCGCTATCCGTGCGCGGACTTTTTCATCGGAGAAAATATCGGGATTTTCATTCGCAAGGCCAGGCATAAGCGCGGACGCGGGACGGCGCTGGTGGTGCACGCAGCCGTCACACAGAGTCCCCTCCAGCCGGTCCTCCATAAACCGCCGCCTGATGTCCTTCATCTTCTCCCCGTACCATCCCTCATGCAGCGACACCTTGTTCAGGTCGGCAACGACGAGCATATTCTCATAGTCTGCATTCTCCACCGAAAGGTATCCCTCGCACGTAACGCAGAGCGCGTCAAACGGCAGGTTGCACCTCCGGTATGTTTCCCCGTCGCTCCGGCATTTGAGCAGCATGTCTATCTCCGGCATATATCCGCCCTGATTGTACACGTTCTTGAATACTATCTGGTCCGCAAGCCCGTAGAACACCCGGTAATAATCATCCCTGTATTTCTCGGTGAAGCGCGTCAGTATGCCTGTTATGTATATCCTGAAATCCCTCCCGCATTCCCTGCGGTAGCCGTTCAGATATTTCAGGTGCTCCATGACAGCGTCAAAATCATCACGCCCCATGGATAAATTTGTACAGCTCGCGGTTCGGCGCATTTATAGAGAACTTGATGCTGTCCAGCCCCGC
>CAKZZK010000051.1 GCA_937885235.1 uncultured Treponema sp. | reverse complement strand
AACTTGAGTGTATTTTAAATCATTTTAAGTTGAAAGCAAGATTGAGTCTTGGAGTCTTTGATAAACGTTTTGATATTTCCAAAACAGGCATCAGCACGACTGTCGGTTTAAAAGGCTTCAACGTAAATATCGGAAAAAATGGCGCATACCTCAATACGGGCATCCCCGGCACAGGATTATATGACAGGGAAAAGATTATGCCAGCGCCCGCTGTATCGGACGATACGCCGTCTGAAAATGAACGTTTTGCAAGCAAGGGATTATCCCGCTTGTGCGACGGGCTTGCCAGTGTATTCGAGCGCAGAAAGGAATTGCTGCATGATTTGGTAATAGTAAAGAGGTTCTTGAAGCTGGCAGTCGTACTGGTCATTGTGAGCACGGTATTGAAGTTTTACACTTCGCCTTCTGGTATCATGTCGGGAAAGACATTCTTTTTCCTCTGCTCTTGCATATTGTTTGCAGGAGCCATAGCAGACCGCATAGCCATAGCTGCAAAATTAAAGAAAGAGTGTTTTGCAGTAAAGCAAAACATCAGCGATGATGTAAAAAAAGAGTTTGGGGTACTCGAAAGGGCGTTCGCAAATCTTGCACAGGCAGGGAGAATCTATTACATTAAAAACACCAGGGAAATAAACAGTATACGTGAAAGGACACAGGCAACAAGAAGGCTTGATACCGAGCAGATTGTACTTGCGCCAAGGCAAGGGGAGTGCCGCCTGTTGGAAACAGATATGGCGCCCATTGTTTTTACCATGAGCGGCAAAGGGGCTTTGTATCTGTATCCCGCTTTCATCCTTGTGCAGCATGGGGAAAATAGCAATCCGTCTGTCGCCATGTGGCAGGAACTCACGGTGTCAACAAAAATCAACAGGTTTTTAGAAGAGGACGTGCCAAACGATATAAAGGTTGTCGGGGAAACATGGAAGTATACAAACAAAGACGGCAGTCCGGATAAGCGTTTCAAAGACAACTACCCTATAAAGATAGTCGAATATGACAGCATAACGTTTGCTTTTCCAGGCGGAGCTGCATATTGCTATTATGTGAGCAGCTATGAAAAGGCAGAGGCATTTGCAAGCCGCTTTAGAAAATACCGTGAAAATTTGGCAGGCGGTAACGCGGGGGCTTGTGATGTATGCTAAAATAAAGCGGAGGACTTTTGAAATTATAGAAAAGGCGGAAAAAGGCGACATTGCAAGCGGAATATTTGACGTGTGCATCATGGCGCTTATCCTTGCAAACGTGCTTTCCGTCTTTTTGGGAACATTCAATATACCTGCGTATGTGAGATCTCTGCTTGCAGATGCGGAGGTATTTTCAATCGTCATTTTTTCGATTGAATACATCTTGCGCGTATGGACTGCCGATTTTTTATACGAAGATACGCCCCCGTTAAAGGCAAAAGTAAAATATGTCTTTTCGTTTATGGCGCTGATTGATTTGCTTGCAATCCTGCCGTTCTACATCCCGTTGGTGATAACGGTAGACCTGCGGGTGCTGCGTATGCTTCGGCTGGTGCGCCTGCTGCGTGCCGTAAAGGCAAACCGCTATGCAAGCTCCCTGCATAAAATACTTGACGTGATAAGGCAAAAATCAGCAGAATTGCTTTCCGCCATCCTCATGCTTTTAGTGCTTATGCTTATTTCGTCCGTACTGATTTATTATATTGAAAATCCCGTGCAGCCAGATGTGTATTCAAATGCGCTTTCCGGATTATGGTGGTCAGTCGCTATCTTTACATCTGTCTGGCTTGGCGATATTTATCCAATTACAGCGGCAGGAAAAATCCTCTGTGCAGTAATGTCCATACTTGGAATTGCGATTATTGCTGTTCCGACAGGCATAATCTCATCGGGATTTGTAGAGAACACGTCAGAAAATGATGATGAGAAATTACGCCTGTTGCAGGAAATAAAAGCAAAGCTGGATGGAGGAAATTGCAACTAGATTGTCTAGAAGCCTCTATTTGCCATAGCTTCTAGCATTGTCACATTATGTTCTAGCAATGCCACTCTTCGTTTTAGGTCGTCTATTTCATCGATGTGGCTGTCAACTGTGCCAGCGAGACCGTTTATGCTTTTGAGCTCATCTGCAACATTCAGCCCTTGCAAGGTGCAGTTACTGTTAATACTCACGTTATTGAACGTTCCCCCAGATGCCGTGATATTTGTAAACGTGCCGCCCGTAGCATTGACGTTGGTCATATTGCCGCTGGTGGCATTGATTGTGCCTGAAAAGCTGCCGTTGGAGGCATACACCGTGCCCCTTATGGTTGCATTGTCGAATTCCGCACTGCCGTCACTGCCTATGCGCCATCCCGCGCTGCCAGCCCTAAAGTTCTCGCTCTGCATGCTGCCGCCATTGCGCATAGTGATGGACTGGGCAAGCAGTTTCTCCACCTCTATGAGCTTGGTACGCAGGTAGCCGCCCTCTATGATGGTCTGCCCCTTGTTTGTATCGCCCGTGATTACCACGTGCTCCGCAGCCATATTTATCTGCGTGGCAGTCAAATCAATCTGGCTCGCAATAAGGTTCGCCGCGACAGCCTTATCCCATAGCGATTTGACGACGGCATTAGAGGTATCCCCCCTAAGCCCATAGAATTCCGTGCCCGCAATAGTGGCGTATACAGAGGAGACAAGCTGCTCCCCTCCCGCCGCAACCAGCTTTGCACGGGTAGAGGCATCCACCACCGCGGGAAGCTCCAGGCTGAGGCTCATGCGCCCCTGCGCTCCGCCGCCCTGCACGAACGCCTGTATAGCGCCCGCCTGTACGTCAAGTTTGCCCGTAAGCTCGCGGTCCAAGTCGTCAACCTCGGCAAGGATTTCATCAGCGCGTATGGCGATGAACGCCCGCAGGGCCTTCTCCACGTTTTCAACTTTGAGCAGTATTTCTTCCTCGCTCATGCTTATGCTTGCGCTTGCCTGTTTGGCATCGTCATCAATCTTTGCAAGCACTTCTTCAAGGGAGAGCTGCATCTCGTGTATGCGGTGCACGTTAGTAAAATGTATGCCGTGGGTCACGACATTTGCCGCCTCCTGCGCGGCATCGCTCCCCGACGGGTCTATGGCTGCCACTGCCTTTGCAAGCTCCTCATGGGTGACAATATCGGCGGGTATGGTATTGCCCTGCATAAGCCTTTTCTGGGTTATGTTTGAACTATACGGGGGTATGCTGCCCGTGTCGTATACCGCCTCGTTGTAATTGACAAGCTCCAGCGTGAAGCCCCTGTCAGCCCGCTTGATGTTGCTTATGAGGTACGGGGTGGTGATGCGGGAGAATTCCCCGTCCGCGTCAAGCAAGCCGAAGCTGAGCACATTGCCCGGCTCCGGCACCGCGTCCGCGCTCATGCGCACCTGTGATACAACCTCCAGAACATCAGTCTCGCCCTCACCCTCTACCTTTGCCGCCACGGGCATCGCGCCATGAGCCGTGAAGCAGTTTATTATTACGCCGTGGCGCTTGGCAGGGTCAAAATATACCTTGCCGTTAAGGTATATCTTTTGCAGCAGCCCGCCCCACCATGCGCATTCCCGTATAGTGGCACTGGCGAGCCCTATTTTAAGGCTGTCGTCCTGTATGAGCACCTTTGAGAACGGGGTATAGAAAACGCCCTCATTGCCCACCTCTATGACCGTGGTCTTGGGACGCAGGGCTTCTATCGCCATAAGCCTGCGGGCATACTTTACCACATGCTCGTATGTGGTAATGCCAGTAACGGGAACATCCTTGATTATGCTGTCATACGTCAGAGGCAGCGGGGCCCCGTCCACCTCGCGCATAACAAGGTACGTGTCTTCTTGGTAGGTATCATTTTTTGAGTTTACATACTTTATACGCAGTCCGTCCGTCCGCCGCCCAAATGTCTTCTTGTTCTGGATGTTTATGATGTTCTGCGGATTGTACACGGCAATGGCGTTTTCCTGCGGGCAGTCTATGGCGATGGCCCGCCGCCCGTATATATCATAATAGACGCAAGCGCCCGTTGCTTCCATGATGTAATTGAGCAGGTCGTCTTTCCTGATGCCCTGCGTGACCACGTAATCAAAATAAAATGCGTTCTGCTCGCAGTACTGGTAGAATTCGCCATAGCTTTCAAGGTCAAGCTCGCTGTCATCCCTGCGGCTTGCAGGATGGCACGGGCTCGTCTCTATTTCAAGCGCCCATGCCGCAGGATTCCGGGTGGCGGTCTTTGCAGCGCTCCATGCGCTGCCGTTCCATACCCGCGCAACTCCCTGCGTGACGATGTTTATTTTTTTGAGCTTGTCCTCGTTGAGCTGGCTCGCCTTCAGCCTCAATCCGGCTATGGTGCAGAAAGCACGCTCCCTGTCTTCCACGGTCTTGCACGGCACAAGCCCAGCCGCGCCCCCGTCCTGCAATACCCCTGCGGGAGCGCTTGACTTTGCAGGGTCAAAGCATACGCTCTGATAGTACAGGCAGTAGCAGTCATTGTGTATCATGCTGTCCCTGTTGCCGTTGCTGCGGATTCTGATATATATCGCGTCCTGCCCGTTGAGTTTGAGCAGGGTGTAGTCAGACAGCGTGAAGTCCCTGTGCGCGACATACCGCAGCTCCCTTGTAGAAACATCCCGCCGGAACATGGTGGTCTGGCTGCCGTTGTTGTCAAAGGTGAATTCAGTCCAAGAGTTTCCGCCGTCAAGGGAATACTGCGGGGTTATTCGTACCTGATGCTCTATGATGGTGCCGTCGTCTTTCATTGCGTACAGGCCATAAGGGAACGATATGGCTATATCTACGTCCTTTGCATAGGGATCGAGCGTGTATGTAAGGTATTGCTTTGTCCCTTCGTTGACATCATAATCTTTGGGCACCTCGTCATTGCGTGAAGATGATGCCACCCTGTAATTGAGCATGGGGAGTGCTTCCAGAAGCCCGCCGTCCTGCGAAATCTCTACAAGCCCGTTTTCTGCAAATACCCCCGTATCAAGCGTATATACCCCCTCTTGCGGGGAAGTATCGGAAAAAGTCTTGATGATGATATCGTCAATGGACATGGTGCGCAAAATCTGGCTGTTGAACCCGCATTCGAGCGCAGTATAGGTGTACTGCGTTGCTCCGTCCGTGCCCGTTATCTGATAGAACGGATTGCACAGCAGGTATGGAGTAAAGAAATGGCGTCCGCAGATGTAAGGCTGGCTGTTGCCCGTGGCAAGCGTGTTGCTTGCTCCCCGCAGGAACGGGCGGTTGTCTATGTCGCTCCTGTTGGTGAGCTTCTTCATGCGGTCCAATTCTTCCTGCGCCCGCTTTGCCGCGAGCCGCGCCTTATAAGCGTAGATGCCTCCGGCTATTGCCGCGCCAAGGGCGATAACGCCTACCACTATCGCAGTGACAAGCAGCCCTGTGGCGGACGGGGTAAGGCGTATGGTTATGATGTCGCCCTCTTTTGGCGCATAGTCAGCGCGGCATATTTTGCCATTGACGATGATGATGGCGTTTTCTAAGTCAATGTCCGCCGTGCTGTGTTTCAGTGCCACGCCGGACGTTATCTTGATTTCTGTCTTTGCGTTTGACAGCTGCTTATACAATGTCGCTTTCATTTATAACCTCATAATATGCTATGACTTTCAGCGCGCCTAGGGGCGACAGCCTCACCCCCTTGTCAATGAGTGCATGAAGCACCTTGCCGCGTTCCACAATATAGCCGACATGGATATTGCCCTTCCATGCCGTCTGCACGATCGCACCCACTTTGGGAGCGTCTATCCTGCGCACGTTCAAGCCCTTTTGTACATAGTCATTTACCTCGCCTTGGGGAAGGTCTGTTATGCCCCCGTACAGATCCTTAAGCGGGGTGCCAGCCCTGCGGCAGCACTCCATGGCGAGCCCGTAGCAGTCATAGCCGTGTTTATCACGCCCGAACTTTTTAAACGGTATGCCTAGGAGGTCGTCATACTTCATGCGTTGCCCCTGTTGTTGTATGAATTGAATATGAGCGCGGGGAACGTCATGCCGCCCCTGTCGTCCTTATGGAGCGTGAGGTTGAGGCTGGTGCCGTCCCATGTGGCTTCCCCGTATTTGTTGCGGTACTGCCCGATTTCCTCCACCTCGCCGCCATTGAGTATGCCCACCGCCTCCACGTTGAAATAGTAGCTGCGTTCCAGAAGGTCTATTATATTGTCATGCTCCACAAGCTCGACGCTGAATGTGGTGTCCCCGTCGCTGTTGGGGGAATACGTGAAGCTGCTCGGCTCGTACAGGTGCCCCCCGTACATTATGCCCGCATTGTCGTTGACAAGGTATATGTGCATGCTGCCGTCCGGCGTGTAAAGGTGCACCAGGAATGGCAGGGTATATCCGCCGCCCTCCGCAAGCTGCCTGTATGCGTTCATCAGTCCTCCTCCAGCGTAAAGCTGACTTGCTTATATTTCTGTCCGTTCCATGTGACATCCTTTATTTTATACAGCTTGCTGCCAGTGCCCGTGGTTATGTCCGCAAGGTAAAACGGTATGGTGCCGCTCTTGACGGTGTTTTCATACCAGTATAGAAAATGCTCAAATTCGGTCTTTCCATCTACCTTCGGAGTACCCTTGTCCCTGCACCGCAGGTTGAGCGCATGGGTTTTCTTAGGGATGCTGTTCTTCAAATAGCTTATAGTGCGCCCGCTTTTGAATTCTACCTCCTCGGTGTTTTCCTTATACCCCCCGTCTTGCCTAACATCATCAACTTAAGCCCTAAAACGAGGGTTTAAGGTTGCAGGCATACT
>CAKZZK010000050.1 GCA_937885235.1 uncultured Treponema sp. | reverse complement strand
GCTCTTCCGATCTGGCCCCTGCTGTCGCCCTGATTGGGCATGCCGAAGAAGAAGAAGGGAAGGTCATCAAAGGGGGATGCCTGCACGGTCTTTTTCTCGGTCACGTCGATTTCCACCACTGCAGGAAGAACCCCGCTGGAAATAGAGCGGAAGGAAGTCTGCAGGGCCTCAAGCGTGTTCAGGGCATTTGACGGGATGGAGACCGCAGGGGCGGTGGTATCAGCAAATGCTGTATCAGCGGTGCCACTGACCGCAGTCTTTGTGCATGAAAGAGAAATAGCGGCAAAGGCAAAAGCGCCGGCTGCTGCCGCACCGAAAATACGTTTTGTCCACGTTTTCATATAAAAAACCTCCGAAATGGCAGTATCTGCATTTTTTAAGTCTGCCGGGCATTTTTCCCGGCGCCTTACACTAAAGAAACGCCAGATACCCCCACTCCGTTACAGAAAAATCAATGTTGGCTCAATAACTTCCTGTTATGCCCAGGCCGGCAGCCCGTCGCACTGGGTAAGCACCTCGGTGTGGTCGGCAAAAACGGCAACCGTATGCTCCTCGTGGCAGCTCCAGGTGTTGTCGGCAGAGCGCACCGTCCAGCCGTTGTCCTCGTCCAGCACCACGTCGGCGGTACCGATGTTGATCATGGGCTCAATGGCCAGCACCATGCCGGCCTGAATGCGGGGATTTGCGCCGCCGTTCCACACGTTGGGCACCGAGGGATCCTCGTGCACGTCAAGGCCAACGCCGTGACCGCAGTACTCGTAGACCACGCCGTAGCCGTGCTGCTTATTGCAGACCTCGTAGACCGCGTTTGAAATGTCGCTTATGCGGTGTCCCGCAGTGCAGGCAAAGATGCCCGCCTGCAAGCCCTCGCGCGTGGCGGCGACAAGCTGCCGGTGCTCCTTCTTTACGCCGCCCACCATGACGGTATGCGTGCTGTCTGAAATATAGCCACCCAAATCAATGCCGATGTCCAAGGAAACCAAGTCCCCGTCCTTGACCACGCGCTTTTTGGAAGGCACCCCGTGGATGACCTCTTCGTTGATGCTGATGCACGCGGCGCCCGGAAAGCCTTCCGCATACCAGGCGGGCCTGCCCCCAAAGCGGCGGATAAAGTTCACACACCAGTCGTCTATCTGCTTTGTGGTGACTCCCGGCTTTACCTTGGGGATGATTTCATTGAACAAATCCGCAAGCAGGTGGCAGCTCTTCCTGATGCCGTCGATTTCTTTGTCATTTTTTAATCTGATCATATATAAACCTCTTTGTATACATCCTCAAGACGCCAGCCGCAGCGACTCATCGCGGCAGATTTTTGCCGTGCGCTCATCTCCCATGCGCTCATAGGCATCAGCCATCTTCTGCAGGAAGAACACATCGTCCTTCTTGCCAAGGCGCAGGTCAAGCGCGCGCTCCCATGCGTCTATGGCGAGCTCGTCGTTCATCTTTCCCTCTATATCATTGCGCAGGATATGCCGTGCAAGGGACAGCACTTCTGGGAAAAAGAGCTTGAAGTACCTGTAGCTGTATTCCATCCTGATTATCTGCTCGAGCAGGATGACCGCGTCATAGAATTCCCGCCGTATGACCAGCTCTTCCGCAAGGATAAAGCCGTAGTCCATAAAGTCCTCGCGGGTAAACCAGTAAGAAAGCCTGAAATTAGTGCTGCTCATATTCATCCGCTTGAACTCGCTGACCGCCGTGTCCTCACGGTTGTGCGTCAGATCAAAGAGGATGAGTTTTGCGCGGCTTTCGTCGTCTTCGCGGGCAAGCAGCCACTCCCGATAATCCCATTCGTGGGCAACGTGGGTGCGTTCCCAATGATAGTGGAATGCTGATGATTCATCGAAAAGAGCGCGAGACTTTATGTCAGAAAGCGTTTCATAGGCTTCCACCAGCTCACGGAAAGCATGGGAATCCGCATGGGTAATGTCGGGGTGGAGGAGCTTCGCCTTCTTGTGGTATGCCCTGCGGATTTCCGCAGCTGTGGCAGTACGGCTTACGCCGAGGATTTTGTAACAGTCGCGCATGAATCTGCGCCTATAGTATACTTTTTTACAGAAATATGCAATGACGGGGACAGACAAAAGGCGCGGCTCTCCAAAATGGATGCCGCGCCTTTTCGGTTTCAGCAATACATTACGCAAGCATTAATTAAACGGATTTTCATCCTTGTACAGCACGCCCTTGGGCTGATTGTAGGCGATGTCCGCTATCTTGAGGTACTGGAAGATAGTGTAGAGCGCCTTGCCGAAATGTCCGAACGCCACCGCGCCGTGGTGCGGATACTGCTTGCTGATGAGCACGTGGCGGTAGAAGCGTCCCATCTCCGGAATAGCAAATACGCCGATGCCGCCGAAGGAGCGGGTTGCCACGGGGAGCACTTCGCCCTGAGCGATGTACGCCTGAAGCTTTGTGTCCGGCGTTGTCTGCAGGCGGAAGAAGGTGATGTTGCCGGCAGCGATGTCTCCTTCAAGCGTGCCGCGGGTAAAGTCGGGCTTGGAATCCTTTGGCTCAAGCAGGCGGTGCTGGATAAGCTGGTACTTGACGGCAGGCTTGCTGCTCGGTGCAAGGCAGCAGAACGGCGTGTTGCCGCAGTGGAATGCCATAAAGGTATCTTCCAGTTTGTAGTCATAAGAGAACTTGCCCTTGATGCTCTGCTCGTACATATCGCTCGGCACAGAGTTGTTGATGTCAAGCAAGGTGACGGGAGCGCCGGACACGCAGGTGCCGATGTATTCAGACAGCGCGCCGAAAATGTCCACCTCGCAGGCAACGGGAATGCCGCGGGAACCAAGGCGGCTGTTCACATAGCAGGGCTCAAAGCCGAATTCCTTCGGGAATGCGGGCCAGCACTTGTCGGCAAAGACCACGTACTTGCGGCTGCCTTTATGGTTCTCTGCCCAGTCAAGCAGCGTCAGCTCAAACTGTGCCATGCGCGGGAGCAGGTCGGGGAACTGGTTTCCGCCAGTGCCAAGCTCCTTTGCCATATCATCGACCACGCTCTGGATGCGGCTGTCGTCCTTGTGCTCGCGGTAGGACACAAGCAGGTCAAGCTCGGAATTCTCCTCGATTTCAACGCCGATGTCATACAGTCCCTTGATGGGCGCGTTGCAGGCAAAGAAGTCCTGCGGGCGCGGACCAAAAGTGATAATCTTGAGGTTCTTCAAGCCGATGATGGTGCGGGCAACGGGGAGGAACTCTTCTATCATCTTTACGATGTCGTCCGCAGTGCCAACGGGATATTCGGGGATGACTGCGGGAATGTGGCGCAGGTTCAGGTTATAAGAGCAGTTGAGCATGCCGCAGTAGGCATCGCCACGTCCGTTGATAAGGTCGTTCTGAGTCTCTTCAGCGGCGGCAACAAACATACACGGACCGTCGAATTTCTGAGCAATCTCAGTCTCCGGCGTTTCAGGTCCAAAGTTGCCGAGGAAAATGACGAGCGCATTGCAGCCGGCACCCTTAACCTCGTCAACGGCTTTGAGCATGTCTTTTTCATTCTCCACGGTGGTCTTTGCCTCGTAGAGCTCGCCCTTGCCAGCAAAGGCTTTGACGATTGCCGCGCGGCGCTTCTCGGAAAGCGAGATAACGAAACAGTCACGGCTTACAGCGATGATTCCCAATTTTACGTCGGGAATATTAGAAAATTTTTCCATAACGGTATTCTCCTTACACTCTAAATATACTTATTTAGCCTTTATGTCTATGTTCTGCCCGCTGATGCCCACAAACGCCCCCTGCTTTGCCTCTGAGGAATCGGGATGGGCGATGAGCCACTTGTTCTTTGCCCACAAGAGCTTGTCTTCCGTGTTGTGGGTGCCGTCAAGCTGGGGCTTTTCGGTGTTCGTGTCTTTGGGAAGCACAATCACCACGCGGAAGCCGTCCGTCACTTCCCCGTCGCGTATGTCGTTGCAGGGCGCATAGTGCAGCGTTGTTTCGTACAGCTCCACCACAGTGCCCGCGGGGGCGCGGAATGCCTCAACTGCGCCGGAGTCAATCTTGCCGTTTTTCACGCTCTGCAGGGGAGCCACAAGCAGGATGATGTCGTCAGCGGGTATGTTCAGCTCGCTGCCCCGATGGTATTCAAGGCAGTTGAGCTTTGTGTTGTTGCCGTTGCAGTAGCCAAGCTGCACGGGCATACCGCCATAGGCACAGGTGCTGAATTCCTTTGCTATGGGCAGGGCTTCCAGCTTTGCATCGCCCGGCGTGTAGATTGTACCGCCCGCAGGCTTGTCGCTTGTCTGCCTGAGCGTATCAAGCAGCTCTTTTGTGTCGTAACCGCTGAGCACTTTGCCATAGCGCTCAAAGCGGTGGGAAAAAACATTCCGAATCTTTAAAGCCATGATTATCCTTCTATTTTATTTCTGCCAGAGCTTTGTAAGACGATTTGAGTGCAGGATACAGCTCGGTATACAGTTTGTAATATTTTTCATATTGCGCAGTGTTTGCCGCGACGGGCTGCTGTGGCTCGTTGGTGCGGATGACTGCTGCACAGCCCTCTTCCACAGACTTGAAGACACCCGTGCCTACGCCCGCAAGGATTGCCACGCCGAGGGCAGGACCTTCCTTGCTTGCCACCGTCTTGACGGGACAGCTGAACACGTCCGCAAGCATCTGCCGCCACAGGGGGCTGGAACCACCGCCGCCGCAGGCAAGCATATCCTTTATCTGCACGCCCATGCCACGCAGCACTTCTACGGAATCCCGCTGGCTGTAGACCACGCCTTCCATCACCGCCCGCAGGAGGTGCTGCCTTGTGTGCATGGCGGAAAGCCCAAAGAACACGCCGCGGCAGTCGGGGTCAAGGTGCGGGGTTCGCTCCCCCATCAGATAGGGAAGATAGAGCAGGTGGTCTGCGCCAATCGGAATGCGCTCTGCCTGCTTGTCCATCAGGTAGTAGGGATCTTTGCCCATGCCCTGTGCCGTCACCATTTCGTCGTGGCAGAAGTTGTCGCGGAACCATTTAAGCGAAAGCCCCGCAGCCTGCGTTACGCCCATCACGTGCCACGCGCCGGGAACCGCACAGCAGAAGGTATGTACGCGCCCCTTGGGGTCTATGCTGACGTTTGATGTATGCGCAAAGACAACGCCGCTCGTGCCTATGGTCGTAAAGGCGATGCCGTCTTTTACCGTGCCTGTGCCCACAGCGGCGGCGGCGTTATCTCCCGCACCGCCCACCACGGGAGTGCCCGCGGGAATGCCCGTCAGCTCTGCGGCCTGAGCAGTTACCGTGCCCGTCACCTCCGGCGATTCATAAACCTTTGCCAGGAGCGCCTTGTCTATGCCGAGCTTTGAAAGCACTTCGTCAGACCAACAGCGCTTGGGAACATCGAGCAGCTGCATACCGCTTGCATCACTTACCTCGGTGGCAAATTCGCCGGTCAGCATATAGCGCACGTAATCCTTTGGCAAAAGGATATGGGCGCACTTTGCATATATCTCAGGCTCGTTGTTTTTTACCCACATGATTTTGCTTGCGGTAAAGCCGGTGAGTGCAGGGTTTGCCGTAATCTCTATGAGCTTCTGCGCTCCCACCTTTGCGGTGATTTCCTCGCATTCCTTCGCCGTGCGCTGGTCGCACCAGATAATGCTCTTGCGCAGCACATTGCCGCCCTTGTCAAGCATGACCAGTCCGTGCATCTGTCCTGAAATGCCTATGCCTTTGATGTCTTTCGGATTCACGCCGCTCTGCGCTATCACAGCCTTCATGCTGCCGGCAGCTGCATGCCACCAGTCAAGCGGGTCTTGTTCTGCCCACCCGTTGTGGGGCTGATAGAGCGGATATTCAATGGTTTTGGAAGCTAAAGGGTTGCCACTTATATCAAAAAGAACGGTCTTTGTACCGCTCGTGCCTAAATCAACACCTATAAGATATGCCATAGACACATTATAACGCCGCCATTTCACGGGAAAAGCACCCACATCTTAAATTTATTGTCATTTTTAGCACGGTGCATTACAGGCGCTATGTGTTAAACTGGCCCAGCACGCGGTACAGCAGGGTGTAGAGCTCGCGGGCGTCTTCTGGCGAGAGGTCTATGCAGCGGGCCATGCGTTCTGGCACTGTCACCGCCGCATCCTTGAGCTTTTCCCCCTCCTCCGTGATTTTGATGAGCACATTCCGCTCGTCTTCGTGCATCCTTGTGCGCGTCAGGAAACGCTTTGCCTCCAGCTTTTTGAGCACGGGGGTGAGCGTGCCTGAATCCAGATAGAGGCGGGAGCCAAGCTCCTTGACGTTGATCTCTTTTTCTTCCCACAGCACCATCATCGCGATATACTGGGTATAGGTGAGGTCAAGCTCGTTAAGGAAGGGCTTGTAGCGCTTGATGATTTCCTTGGCGCAGGCATACAGGGGAAAACAGAGCTGGTTCTCCAGTTTGATGCAGTCGTATTTTCTTTCTTCATCCGTATCCATACAATTACATTGTGCGCAATAAAAAACGCTTTGTCAATCAAATAACGAGCAGATTTCCGGCTCCCACATGATCCCGCAAAGCTGCCAACGTTGCAAAGCCAGTTTCCGAACAGTTTTAGAGGCTCACCCTCATGATTCCGAATACGACCAACGGAGAGTCGTCCGAATCTCCGGCAAGCAGCTCCCCGTAAACCTGGGCAAAGCCCGCATTCTGGGAACCTGAGTTGTAGCTCCACGTAGAGCTGCTTGAGCATTCTATGGTGTAGCTGCCAGCTTCCAACGTGATTCCGGGAAAAACGTCCCAGTATACTTTGTCCCTTCTACTGGCGGCCCAGCTGCCGATCTCATGGCCGTCCGCAAGGAGCGTCACCATGCCGGCCTCCGCCCCGCGCCCCCTGTTGTAGTGGTAGAGGGTAAGCGCATCCAGCCTGAGCCTTTTGCCGTCCGGGACGGTAAAAACGGTGTCCTTTCTGGGGCCGCCAAGCACCCTATACTTGTTGAAGTTCTCCCACCACTTGCGCAAGCCGCTGACGCTGTTCCCGCCTCCCGGTCTGACGGAAGGGGAATCGCCCACGGGCATGACCCTGTCCTGCGCGACCGCAGCCGCGCAGGACGCAAGCAAAAGCTGCATGAGAAGAGCAAAAAAACGTGCCGCCTTCATATCAGCCCCCGTCCCTAGTTAGGATTACCTAGCGCAGGGCGAGCGCGGGAAGCCGTACTGCAAAACATCCTTTCATATCGTATACCTCCGTAATTCAAACATATTTCTGATTCGTTCCAGGCCGCCTCAGTCCGCCGTGCGCACAAGGCG
This sequence comes from uncultured Treponema sp., assembly GCA_937885235.1. GTDB lineage: Bacteria > Spirochaetota > Spirochaetia > Treponematales > Treponemataceae > Treponema_D. The sequence goes on along the minus strand of CAKZZK010000050.1, from coordinate 2,596 downwards.
CAGGCCCATCGGGTCTTTCAGCTCCGAGCCGAACATGTGGTAGGCAAAGTCGGGCTTTTCGCTCATGCGGCCGTAGACCGTGCAGACCTCAAAGCCGACTTCCCAGCCGCCGCCCCGCCGCGCGCGCTTTTCGCCAGACTCGGGGCCGACGGGGTCGGTCACGCCGCCCGCGCAGTCCTCGTACACCTTCGCGCCGTAGCGGTCCCAGCACCACTCCCATACGTTGCCGCTCATGTCGTACAGGCCGTATGCGTTCGCCGCCTTGGTTCTGATCCGATGGCACTTACGATCGCCGTACCAGGCGTAGTCCCGCAGGCTGTCCGCAGAGAGGCAGCCGCTCCAGCTGTAGCTGTCGGTCGTGCCGCCCCCGGCGCGGGCCGCGTACTCCCATTCCGCCTCGGTGGGGAGCCGCCAGCCGTCCGCGTCAAAGTCGCAGGTGACGGCGTTCCAGGCGGCATCGGCCTTTGCCGGGACATCCTTGAAGGAAAGAGCCGCCCAGTCCGAGACCCCCTGCACCGAATAGCAGGGCTTTAGCCCTTCGGCGACGCTCCGCTTGTTGCAGTAGGCAATGGCCATGTACCAGCTCACGCCGTACACGGGGTAGTCGTCGCCCTTGCCGCGCGGGCCGGTCACGCACGGGGGCAGCCTGCCCATCACGGACTTGAATTCCCCCTGCGTCAGCTCGTGGTCACAGATGGCAAAGCTTCTGGTAAGCGTCACCTGATGGGAAGGGGTCACGAACATGTTGTAGACCCCGGCATTCCTGTCCAGCCCCCGCACAAACGTGCCGGATGGCAGGAGCACCATGCCGTCGGGGCTTGCGCTCGCCGCGCTGGCCTCGTCCTTGGCAAAGTTGTCCGCAAGGCCAAGCCGGTCCCAGGCAAGGTAGGCGGGGAGCGCGCAGACGGCGGCCATGAGGGGGATGAACAGGATGCGGGCAAGGTTCCCAGCAAAGCGGCCTCCCCGACCCAGCAGCGAGGCAAAGGTTCCGCGCGCAAAGACGGACAGGACAAGCGCGGCAATCAGCGTCAGGATTGGCCACAGGCATTTGCCCCAGTCATGCCCCCAGAGGAACCAGAAGATGAAGAGCTGCGCCAGGAGCGCCACTAGGATGCCCTGCGAAAGGAAGCGCAGCAAAAGCCGTGCCGCACTGGAAGCCACCACCGTCCTGTCCTGCGGGGGGATGGGAACGCGGTCCGCGTCCGAGGGGTTGTCCAGCCGCAGCTCAATGACCGGCCTGCCCTGCGCGGCCTTGGCCATCTCGTTGACGGCGATGACGTATTCCTTGAGCTGTATGGGGAACCGCTCTTTTGTACGCCCGAACAGGTTTACGTGATTGTCACTAAAGTGCCTGTAGTAGTACAGCTTGGCGGCAACGGTGCCGTCCACATATATCTGCATGTCCCAGAAGGGGCCGTCCATCCAGCAGTTCTTGCCCACGCCGTACCGCTTGCTGACGGCTATCTTGCTTATGCGGCTGAACGGGATGACCGTGCAGGCGCCGCCGCCCATCTTGAGCTGCATGAAGCCGCCGAAGTTGTACAGGGCCTGCTCCGTAAGGGCATAGCCGAACATACCGTACCTCTTGCTGTCCACAAGGTACACGCCCAGTATGTCGCCCTCGCCCACCCCCGTGCCGGAAAGGCAGGTCATGACACCGGACATCACGTTGCCCGGTATGCCGCCCGCCGCATAGAACTTTCCGTCAGGCTCCATGCTCGCCGCACGGAACAGATGCACAATCCTTTCGCGCCCCAGGCCGGAGGCAAAGGCCTTACCGCCCGAAGCCGGGGGCGGGGTAACACCTGAGCGAAGGCCGCACTTGGGGCAGCGTTCCTCACCGTCTTTCAATTTGGTTCCACAATTCTGACAGAACATAGATTCATCCTTCCCGCTTACTGCGCCACGAGCTTCAGGTCGTCAAAGCAGGCATAGCAGTAGTCGCCGTCGTCACGGTTCTTGTTCCCGAGCAGAACCGCCCGCATCCTGACGGTGCCGGACGGCAGGGTGATGCTCGTGGTCACGGGAGTCCATTTGCCGCCGGTCACGATGTTGGAATTCTTGTAGGTGAGGATCTTGCCGTTCGCGTCCAATGCCTGAAGCTGTATGAAGGCCATATCGGCATGTCCTTCCTTGCCCCGCGCAACCCCAGAAAACACCATCGTTTTCCCCACGTACTGCCTGGCAGCAAGGTACTGGGACAAGGTGGGGTGCTGCTTGTTGCTCCAGCCGTTGCTGTAGCCCTTCGCATTCCTGGGCCAGAAGTAGGAACCCCTGTAGGCATTCTCGCCTTTTTCCGCCACCCATTCGTCGCGTCCGTAGCCGTCCACCCAGCCGGTCATGCCCCTTTCCGCGTCCCCGTTCGCCAGCAGGTTGACAGGGACTGTCTTTGCCTTGCCCGTTCCGCCGCCGGAGCCGCCGCTGCCGGAAGTTCCTGAAATGGGAATGCTCACATCCTCCCAGAACGCCTCCGGGATGCCGCTCGTGTCCTTGCGCTCTTCCGCAGTCGTGTTCTCAATCACCTTGTAGATGGCCGTCACCGCTGGGTCGTGGGTGGATCCGGGATACATCACGAGCGTGATTGTCTTAAGACCCT
>CAKZZK010000049.1 GCA_937885235.1 uncultured Treponema sp. | reverse complement strand
AAAAGACAATGTGGACTTCTGTATGGCCTCTGCCCAAAAAGGACTGATGGCGATGTCTGGCCTGTCGTTTATCATTGGTCGCAGGGATATTATTGAGGCCAGCAAGAACTATCCTACTCGCTCTTACTACTGCAATCTCTATATGCAGTATGAGTGCTTTGAAAAGACGGGCGAGATGCACTTCACGCCTCCTGTGCAGACTATCTATGCTACCATTCAAGCATTAAAGGAATACTTTGAGGTTGGAGAAGAGCCTAAGTTTGCCCGTCATCGCAGAGTGTATGAGGCCATCCGCAAAGGAGTGAAGGAACTGGGTTTTGAGACTGTCATTGACCCGAAGATTGAGTCTGGTCTTGTCGTGTCGGTGAAATACCCTGATGACCCCAACTGGAGTTTTGAGAAAGTTCACGACTACTGCTATGAGCGTGGGTTTACCATCTATCCGGGTAAAATATCCACGACCAATACCTTCCGTCTATGTGCCTTGGGTACCATTGATGTGAAGGATATTGAGGATTTCTTTGTGGTGCTGAAAGAAGCACTGAAGTAGGAGGTGTTTTTATGGCACTGCTCACCATCCAAAATCTGTCGCTTGGATATGACGGCAGAGAGATTGTGCATGATTTGAATTTCGCGGTACACGCCGGGGACTACCTCTGTATTGTGGGGGAAAACGGTTCCGGAAAAAGTACGCTGATGCGGACGATTCTGGGACTGCAAGCGCCTCTTGGCGGCAGCGTTCTGACGGGTGACGGACTGTCCCGGACAGAGATCGGCTATCTTCCCCAACAGACAGTGGTACAGAGGGATTTCCCCGCGACGGTGTGGGAAATTGTGCTGTCCGGCTGTCAGGGGCGGCGCGGCTTTCGTCCGTTCTACAGCGGGGCGGACAAGGAACAGGCGCGGGAGAACATCCGCAAAATGGGACTTGCGCCGCTGGTGAAACGCTGTTATCGGGAACTCTCCGGCGGACAGCAGCAGCGCGTCCTGCTTGCCCGCGCGCTCTGCGCTACCCGAAATATGCTGCTGCTTGACGAACCGACTTCGGGGCTTGACCCGCAGGCAACGGCAGATCTCTATGCGCTCATCCGCGACTGCCACAAGGACGGGCTGACGGTCATCATGATTACCCATGACATGCACGCGGCGCTCCGCTACGCAAGCCACATCCTTTACGTGGGAGAAAGGCCTTTTTTTGGCACAGTGCAGGATTTTCTTGACAGCGAGCAGGGCAGCCGTTTTGCCGCACTGCAGGGAGGAAACGAAAGCAATGGAGCTTCTTGACACGATTGCCTTATATCTGCAATATCCCTTTGTCCGCTATGCGCTGGTGACGGGGGTGCTCATCGCGCTGTGCTCTTCGCTGCTCGGCGTGACGCTGGTGCTCCGGCGCTTTTCCTATATCGGCGACGGGCTTTCCCATGTCGCATTCGGCGCTATGTCCTTTGCAGCTGTCTTTGGGCTGAGCGATGATATGCTGCTCGTGCTTCCCGCGACCATAGTCTGCGCAGTGCTGCTCCTCTGCGGCGGGCAAAAGCGCAAGATAAAGGGGGATGCCGCAATCGCCATGCTCTCCGTCGGCTCTCTTGCTGTGGGTTACCTGCTGATGAATCTTTTTTCCACCTCGTCAAACCTTTCGGGCGATGTGTGCAGCACGCTCTTCGGTTCCACCTCCATTCTGACGCTCACCAAGGCGGAGGTTGCGGCGTGCGTCGTCCTGTCCATACTGGTGGTAGCGGCATTCGTTTTGCTCTACAACAAGATTTTTGCCATTACCTTTGACGAGACCTTTGCGAAGGCTTCGGGAATGCGGACGGAGCTCTACAATCTGGTGATTGCCATTATCATCGCCGTCATCATCGTGCTTGCCATGAACCTTGTGGGCTCCCTGCTGATTTCCGCCCTTGTGATATTCCCCGCGCTTTCCGCCATGCGCATATGCAAAAGCTTCCGTGCAGTCACCGTCTGCTCGGCGCTTATCTCCGTCGTCTGTGCCTTTGCGGGCATGATGATTTCCATCGTGGCGGGAACGCCTGTCGGTTCCACCATCGTGGCAATCGATATTGTTGTCTTTGCGGGCAGCAGCGTCCTGTCTGCCTGCATGAGGAGGAAATAAAGCTTATGAAAAAATCCCTTTTGCTTGCCCTGCTGTCGCTCTGCGTGACTTTGGTATGCTACGCGCTGTGGCAGAACGAAAACGCCAAAGTCGTACAGACGGACGTTGACCTGACGCACTTTTCCTCAACGATGATTTACGCGAAGGTCTTTGATATGCTCCAGTCACCCGAGAGCTATGAAGGCAAGCGGGTCAAGATGCACGGAACCTTTGGCGTCTTTGAATACGAAGAAAATGGAACACCGCAGCAGAGCTTTGCCTGCCTTATTCAGGATGCCACCGCTTGCTGCGTGCAGGGCGTGGAGTTCACTTTGAAAGACAGCATTTCATATCCGCAGGACTGCCCTGAGCCAGACAGCGCGATCACCATCGCCGGGACTTTTCACCACTCGGATGCCGACGGCTTGCTGCTCGTGAACAGCGAATTTTTGTTTTAGCACTGTTATTGTTATCAGGGAGGAAAAGATGCTGCCCAATATAGCTGTCATAAGCCTATCATGCCTTATCTGCCTTGCCGCGGGCTTTTCTGCCTGCAAGCCTGCCGCCACCGCAACAGCTGTGGCGGAAACAGAAACGGCAAATGCAGTCCTCGTTGCAAAGCGGAAGGCTCCCGCTGCCGACACAAAGGAACGTGTCGATGTTGACCTTACGCGGCTGAGCAGCACGATGGTGTACGGCGAGGTCTTTAATATGCTCATTGACCCTGAATCCTACGAGGGCAAGTCTGTGAGGATGAAGGGGCTGTTCTACGTCTATGAATACGATGGTTCCCGTACAGGCGAGCGGACTTACGCCTGCGTCATACAGGATGCCACCGCCTGCTGTGCACAGGGGCTCGCCTTTACGCTTTCAGGAAAGCACAGCTACCCGCAGGACTACCCCGAGCTCTATTCAACTATAACGGTACGGGGGCGTTTCCACCAGTATGAAAAAGACGGGCTGACGTATACCGAGCTGGTCGATGGCGTTTTAGAAGAGTAAGTCTTGCCACAAGGCATATACTTCCAGCGTTCCCCTACCCTCGCTGCGATTTCAGCATTTTTTTATTCTCATACATAGCCTTGTCCGCGCGGTTGAATACATCGTCAAAGCTTTCGCTTTTCTCTCGGTTGTAGCTCGCGGCACCGGCGGCAATCTGGTAAGAGCACTGAAAAATGTCAAAATCCTCCTTGCTCTTCTCTGCCGTTATAGCCTGCAGCTTTTCAATCAGCTCCTCGGCATTCGTGACGTTTATAATCGTACAGAATTCATCCCCGCCAATGCGGTAGAGCGGGAAGCCCACAAAAGTTTCCCGCATACAGGCGGTGACATGCTTGAGCAGCAGGTCTCCCTTTTCGTGGCCGATGGAATCGTTGATGGTTTTGAGATTGTTTACATCCATCACGATTACGGTAAACGCCGCGCGGTTCATCTTCACTTCGCTATCAATGACGCCCTTCATCGTCTCAAAAGCGGCTTTGTTGTTAAGCCCCGTCATGGCATCGGTATAGGCGAGGTTATGGAAATGATCATAGTAACGCTTGAGGGATGCCGTCATGATGCCGAACGTCTGCGAAAGCTGGCCGATTTCATCGTCCTTGTTGTAGGAAAGGTTCACATCAAAATGACCGTCTGCAAGCTGCTTTGAAGCTGCCGTCAGAGCGTTGAGCGGTTTCAGGAAGCTGCGGATAACGAAATAAGTGAGCAGCACCACGGCAATAGTGAGCAGGATGCTGAATGCTATGGAGAATGTCAGAAGATTCTGCCGCGAGGCATTGATTTCTTTGAGCGGCGCGGTAACGCAGAGCGTCATCCCGTTCGTCAGCTTGGTGGCAAAAAGCTTCATGACACCCGTGTTTCCAACGTATTTTACCGGATGTCCGCTTTCCAAAGCCATGTGTGTTGCCGCAAGGAGCGCGTTTTCTCCCACGCCGAATTCTTCTTTTTCCAGACCCGCCTCGTGCTGCCTTTCGTAGAGGATATTGTCTTCAATATCAAACATCACGGCGGAACCGGTGTTGTAGACAGTGATATTTTCAAGCTCCTGACAGACAACATCGATATCAATGTCCATGCCGATGACGCCTGCAAAGCGGCCGTAGACATACACAGGGACAACGTAAGAAATCATCCTAAAGTCAAGGTTCTCGTTGTTGTAGGGACCAATCCAGATAGCTTCCTTCGCCGCCTTGGGCAGATAGTACCATCCCGTGTGCTCAATGTCATCGCTGTCGTAAAGCGAAATATCAGTCAGCTCCAGCTCGGTGTAGTCGCCCGCATCCTTCCGCTGGAACAAAAAGCCCTGAGGCTTGTCCTTGATGGTATCCGTCAGGCGATAATAGAAAACGCGGACATAGTCATTGCCTTTTGCCTCGCTCATGGCAAGCTGCCCCACCCGTTCCAGATAATCCTGACGGAAGGAAGTGCTGTAGAGCCTGCCAAAGAGTGATTCCAGCTGGTCATAGGCGTAATAATAGATATTGCGGACCGAATGCTCCGTAGAGGTGAGCATCTGGTCAATGTTTATGGCGCTTTCCCTTCCCAGATGTTCAAGCAGCTGGTTTGAGTCGCGCCTGTTGAGGATGTTGACACTCACCACAGACACAATGGTAAGAGAGGTCGCAATAAACACAGCAAATATGACCACTACGGCAATAAGCTTTGTCTGGATTGATTTCACCTTTCCGTCCTTACCAAGCTATCGTTTTGCCCACCACGGCAAGCATATCTTTGAGTTCCTGCTTTGTCGCATATCCGTCATCGATGTATTTTTCCCAGACGCGCTCCGCATGGGGCAGGAAAGCGGCGCGTTCTGCCGCCGAAAGTGCAAGGACTTGGCAGCCCTCCTGCTGTATATGCTTGATATATGCCTCGTTTTCCGCATCGGTAATCCGCGCGTTCTCTTCCATCATGCGCTTTGCGCTTGCGGTCAGCACCGTCTGGTACTCCTGTGGCAAAGACTGCCACCAGTCGAGGTTTACATACATCAGCTCAGGGAAGAACTGGTAATTGATAATCGTGCAGTATTTCTGCACTTCATAAAATTTGCTTGAATCAATGAGCGCGAGCGGGTTCTCCTGCCCGTCAACCTTGCCCTCCGCCAGTTCCGAGTACAGCTTGGTAAACGGCACAACCGTTGCGGACGCGCCAAGCTCAGTGATGAAGTTTACCGTCGCGACAATCTGCGGCGCCCTGATTTTGAGCCCCTTCATATCGGCGGGCTTTGTGATGGGATGCACGCTGTTGGTAATCTGGCGGAAGCCGCTGTCATCCCCCACGGCGAGCACCATCATATTGTTTGCCTTTACGCTGCTGAGCATATCCGAAACAAAGTCGCTGTAGCACAGCTTGCGCGCATCTTCCATGCTGTCGGCAATCATCGGCAGTCCGAGCAGCGTTATCTTGGGCACAAATTCAAGGTCTCCTCCGCGGACAGCCTCCAGTTCCCCTTCGGAGACGGAGACAGTCATCTCGGTTTCATCGCCAAGCTCTCCGTTTGGATAGAGTTCTACTTTCAGTTTTCCGCCTGTGTTTTTTTCCACCTGCTCCTTGAAAAGCAAAAGCGAGCGGTGACGGGGAGACTCTTCCGTCTGCGCATGGCCAATGCGCATGACGTAGGCATCAGTCTTCTCCTCCGCAACGACAGGTTCTGTTTCCTGCTTGAGGGGAGGCGCGACAGGCTCTTTGTTGGCAGAGGGCTGCCCCTCAGCCTTTTTGCAAGCCGCCATGCTGCCAAACACGCACAAGCAAAGGCACAGCATCTCAAGCCGCTGCTTTATGATTCTAAATCTATCCATAATACAGAAAATTTCTCCTTATTCATTTCTCTATCGGCAAATTACAGCACGATTTTGACGAAATAGCATCACAACTGCGCAGGAGCTATCCCAAACAGCACAGACAGATATGCCAGATTTCCCAGCAGACTCCAAATAATCAGTAGATTTTGCGGACTCATCGCCCCCTGCATCTGCCGCGGCTCCAAGCTTTGCAAGAACTTGCTGGCCGCAGTCGGGACAGAATTTTGCACCATCATCAAGAGGCGCACCACAGTTTTGACAAAACATATACAACTCCTGTTTCAAGTATATCATAGCCCCTGTGAAAACGCTAGTTTTTTATGAAAGTACGGCATCCGGGCGGATATCTCTGACGCTCGCCCCCTGACGGAAGCAGCCGGAAACAAAAATCGTGCTGCGCTCAAAGCTCTCGGGAGCCGCGATGTTTTCCAGCAGCTGAGCGACAAGCTGCCTGCCCAGTTCCCGCGCGTCCTGCTCATAAGTGGTGAGGGGCGGATTAAGCAGCGTGGCGATGAGGATGCCGTCATAACCCGCAATGCTGATATCCCTGCCCGGTGCAATATGCCGCTCAGACAGCGCCTTTATGCCACCCAGAGCCGCAAAATCATCAGGATAGATGATGCAGGTAGGACGCTCGTCCATAGCAAGCAGAGACAGCGTGATGCGGTAGCTGGAATCTGTATCATGGTAAATGCCCTCACGGAGGCAGTCGGGTGGAAGGCTGATGCCGTGCTTTGCGAGCGTCCTTCTGAATGCTTCAAGCCGTATCGCGGTCACACGCCCTGCTTCGCCGTGGATAAACGCTATCTTTGAGTGCCCTCTGGCAATGATTTCCTCAAGCAGCATTTTCATGCCCGTGTCGTTGTCGCTCAGCACTGCGGAGTGGTTGTGCTCGTCCTCGTAATCCAGCGTACAAATGGGGATATCGCTTTCCAAAAGCCGCCTGACGTCCGCCCGCTCAAACGCCGTGCTTGCAATGATAACCCCGTCACAGCCCCTGTACTGCGCCTGCGAGAGATAGTCGTGCTCACCAAAAGGGCTTAAAAACGTGATGGCATACCCTGCCTTGTTCGCAGAGACATTGATAGAATCGAATATTTTGGCAAAGTACTGGTGCTGCAAGCCAGAATCGGTGGCATCTTCGAATATGACGCCGATATTGTAGCTGCGCTTTGTCCGCAGTGCACGTGCCGCAGCGTTGATGTGATAGCCCATCCGTTTCGCCGTTTCATGTATAAGCGCTTTCGTTTTCAGGCTGATTTCATCGCTGTTTTTCAAGGCCTTGCTCACGGTAGAAAAAGAAACTCCGCATTCCCGCGCAATGTCCTTCACAGTCACCCTTGCCATGCCGCCTAATCCCTCACGCCCCTTTTCCGCAGCTCATAGTCATAGATGCGCCTGCACAACTTCAGGCATTCTACAGGATTCATCGAAATGTCAAGTCCGCTGTTGCATTCAAGGCTGCATGTCATGCCGACATTCAGCACGTGGTCAACAACCATGCTGCCGTATTTTGCGAGATTAGCCTTTGTATATCCAATCCGGTGCGCGGCTTGCGGACGCTTGTCTATAATTGGCTTGCCGCAGACCTCGCACACCCCTCCAGAACCAATAAACGCAAATTGCCGCTGTTCAACCTGCTCACTTGTCATATACCATAAACTCTAACGCATATCGCGGATGGAATCAAGGGCCAGGGCCTCCGCATTTAAAGTACCTTTAAAATGTATAGTATTTAAAATTTAAGAA
>CAKZZK010000048.1 GCA_937885235.1 uncultured Treponema sp. | reverse complement strand
TCCGACAATCCTTCCCGCCTCTACGGAAAGCTCCTCCTCCCGCTTGATTTCTTTCGTTTTCTGGCTTGCAAGAAAGCTCAGGCAGTAGCTGTCCTTGGCAAGGTTTTCCAGAAGCAGCTGCACCGGCTCGTCATGGGGCTTTTCGAGGTTATAAATTAAAAATTCCTTGAAATTGCACACCACAATCCAGTCCGGGCGAATGGAGTTGGGCATCTCGTCTGCGTAGCGCTTCGCCTGCTGATACGGCGACAGCACCACCCCGTCTGACTGTTTGTAGCTCTTGTGCAAATCTATGTCCGCGCTCTTCTGCTCAATGAGCACCTTTGTCTCGGGAATGTACGCATCAATAAAGCTCGTGTGCGTCAGCGCCACTCGCTTTTCAAATTCTATATAATCGGTAGGCTTTTCAATGCCCAGTACTTCGCCGAGCAGCTGTATCCAAAAGCGCTGTGTCTCGCTTTTCTCATCCCCTTTGTCGTCCCAGTACTCCGCAAACTGCCGCGCCGCCTTTTCCTGCTCCTTCGCCGTCATCACCAGACCTCCGCTTTCATTATAGCACATAACGCCCCGCTATTCCATGCTCAAAGCTGCTTTGAACAATGCCCCAAGCGGCACAGAAGCTATACTTCGCGACATCTTAAAGCTATACTCCGAGACACCCTAAAGCCATACTTCGAGGCATCTTAGAGCTATACTCCGAGATACCCTCAAGCTATACTTCGCGATTCCTTAAAGCTTATAGATTCGTGACTTGTAAATATCTTATAGTCAACTTAAAAATTGACAAAATTGATTCCAAAACCATCAATTTTGTAGAGAAATCTTTACAAACAGCCCCGCTTTTTCTGACGTATATTGCTATATGCCAGAAGGCAAGGAGTTTTCGATATGAAAAAGATCAACAACTTTGAAAGCGCGAAAGGCGCGCTTGACGTGACGCTGTATGCCAACAGGTACACAGACGGGACATTCTATGGCAGGGTGAGCCGCCGGACGGTTGACCTTGAGAACCTCATCGCGGACATCGCGCACAACAACGCGGGCGTCTCCCAGCTCATGGTTCAGCACATCGCCTCGCTCCTGCAGACGGAAATACTGCGGCTTCTCGGGCTGGGATTTTCCGTGAACCTGCTGGAACTCGGCACGCTCTACCTTGCGACGGAGGGCAGCATCAGGGGCAAAAGCGCCGCCGACATTCCGCCGCTTTCCGTGCACTTTACGCCGAGCGCCACGCTAAAGGAAAGGGCTGCCGCAATGAAGGTTGAGCATGTGCTCCTCGGCGACGGGCTGCCCGTCATTGACCGCGTGGAAGATACCTTCCGCACGGGGGATGAAGCCAAAGGCATGATAAGCATCAGCCGCGTCATACGCATTGTCGGCTCACGGCTCCGCCTTGGCGCTGATGCCGCACGGAACGGGATTTTCTTTGTCCCCGCCGTGGAGGACGGCACGGCAAACCGCGATGAAAGCGCATGGATAAAGGCGGACGCGGTCATCAAGAACAAGCCGTCGGCGCTCGAATGCTATGTTCCCGCAAGCCTGAAGGCGGGAGAGCGCTATTATCTGGCGGTTCGCAGTGACTACCAAGGCGGCAGCGTTGTGCGGAAGGATGCCGTCACAGTGTTCAGCGAAGCGGTGAAGGCAGAGGCGTAAGCTAGAACGGGGGCACGGCTGCTGGAAATGGTGGCTGTGCCCCCTCTCCGCCAAATCTATGGCAATGTACCCATAAAAAACGCCGAAGCAGCGGAAGCTGCTCCGGCGTATGGATTTCGCAGGCAAAGGCGCGACAGATTATTTCTTTATTGTATATGTCTTTGTGTCAGCTTCATAGGTCAGGGGCTGCGACTTGTCTTTGAGCCCGCCCGCAATGCTCTCTGCGGAAGAAGAAACACCGGTAATGGTAACGGTGCGGGTAGTGCCAGAGCCGGTGTAGGAGGCGGAGATGTAACCGAGGGTTGGCTTATTGTCCTGATGGTGGTCGTATGCAGCCATTTCAAGCTTGCTGCCGTCATCATAGATGACGTAGCAATGGAGCTGAGTTGACTCAGTTCCTCCGGAAAAATAAGCATCGTCATCATCAATCTCCCATTGCTCATTGTCCCCCGTGTATATAAAGTCACCTCTATCACCTGCACAGATTTCGGTTATGCGGTCTGCATTTGCAGGCTGCGCCGTCAGTATGACGCTGTCGCTGTTTATACTATATGTGTAGCTCACTGTGGTAAAAAATTCGAGCCGTATTTTGTTTACTTCACTCAGATAGCGTTCTCTGCTCCATTTTCCTGATTTATATAAACTGGAAACCGTCGCAATGCAAAAAGGAAGGTAGCCCTTTGGCGATACGGTTTTTCCCGGGGCGACTCCCAACTCTGTAAAAAAGTTTTTCTCTTCGGCTGAGTACGAATCCCAGTCCAGATATTCGGCAGAAAGAATGACACCATCGAGATACCAATAGAGCTTCTTTTTGGAAGTATTCCACGAATATTTATATATTTCTGTAACGGTTCTTCCATTGCTAAAGTCTGTACTTTCTGTCGCAGTGCCATTTGAAAATGTTGCTGTCTTTGGAACTTCGTCTGAACCTTTAGTCCTAAAAATCGTCATCCCGTTAAACGGGTCTGCGCCAGAGGAAGCGGGAAGCACCGGCGTTTCATACGCATAATATATGCTCCCCCCTGAACCGCTTGCGGTTTTTGAGCCAGCTCCAAATGTGATGTTATCTCCGCTGATTGTCACGGTAAAGGTTCCGCCGGAGCTGTCGGTGAGCGTGTATACGCCGTCCGCCACGCTCTTTGCAGCACTTGCGTATGTTCCCGTTTCAGTGCCGCCTATGCCGCTGAGCGTATAGGTGAGGGCATCGCTGTCGAGCGAGAGGGAGACATAGCTCTTGCCGCCCACCGTAAAGCTGCCGGTGTATTCCGCGGGAAGGTCTGCGGTACTGCTGCTGGTGGTAGTGGTAGCACTGCCGCCGCCACTGTCATCGCTTGAGTTGTTGCTGCAGCCTATAGCCGCAAATGCCAGCACGGCAAGGATTGCTGCCGCTTCCAAAATCTTTTTCATAAAAGTCCTCCGTAAAGGGTGAAAGTGTTTTTCCGCAGCCAAGCGTAGCGCGGCTGCGGAAAAAGGGCTTGAATCAAGCCCTTTGCACAGTGTACACTGTGCAAAACGCATTTTTTTCAAAACTGTGTTGTTTCTAGTCAAATCATTGACTAGAATGACTAGAATGACTAGAATGACTAGAATGATACAGGAAAGCGAAACAATAGAGTGCAAGGAAATCCTTGTTGACGATGTGAAGAAAGAAGTCGTTGCCTTTGCAAATTCCCACGGCGGAACGATTTATATTGGAATTCGTGATGACGGCACGGTAGCCGGTGTGCAGAATGTCGATGTGGCATTACAACAGGCAGGCAATATGGTGCGGGATGCCGTCAGGCCTGATGCAACGATGTCCGTCCATTACGATATTGAAACGATTGATGGAAAACAGGTGCTTGCCATAAGGGTTCAAGAGGGAACGAATAAGCCATACTATATAGCAAAAAACGGATTGAAACCATCGGGTGTATATGTACGGCAAGGCAGTTCCGCAGCTCCGGCTTCAGAAAACGCTATCCGCCAGATGATAAAAGAGACAGACGGAGACTCATTTGAAAAGATGCGCTCCCTGAACCAGACCCTCACGTTCCAATATGCCAAGGCTGAATTTGCAAGGCATTTGCTGCCGCTGGAAGAGAAGCAGATGCAGACGCTTGGCATACTTGATGCCGCAGAGCAATTTACAAATGTCGGCCTCCTGCTCTCTGACCAGTGCCCCTTTGTCACAAAATGCGCAGTGTTCTCTGGATGCGACCAGGGCGAGTTTCAGGACAGAAAGGAATTCGGCGGCTCCCTGCTCGCCCAGATGGAGGCAGCCTACGATTACATCGATTTAAACAACGGCCTTTCCGCGACATTCGATGGTCTGTACCGCACGGACAGGCATGATTATCCTCAGGCGGCTATACGGGAAACATTGCTCAACAGCCTTGTTCATCGCGATTATTCATACAGCGCGAGCACCTTGATAAGCATATACAAAGACAGATTGGAATGCGTGTCCATTGGCGGACTGCTGCCCGGCATCTCGCTGGAAGATGTGCTCATGGGGCTGTCCGTCTGCCGCAATAAGAATGTCGCCGATATTTTTTATCGTCTGAACCTCATAGAGGCGTATGGCACAGGGCTGCAAAAGATAAAAAACTCCTATAAGGCTGACGCACGGCAGCCGGAAATTCTGGCGGCACCGAATTCGTTTAAGATAATATTGCCTAACAGAAACTTTGTCAGGCAGAAAGCTGCAAATACGGCAAGGGCAAACGATGCCGCCGTTCTGGAATACGCAGGAGCGCACGAAGATTTCAGCAGGAGCGACATAGACGCCCTTCTGCACACCAGCCAGGCAACATCGAGCAGGCTGTTGAAACGCTTGGTATCAGAAGGAGCGCTCGTTCAGACAGGAGAAGGAAAGCGCATCAGATACAGCATGGCAAAATAACGGAGCCAGTTTCAAAAGTATTAGCGGTCTCGGCTAAAAAAAAGCTTCCCAATGTG
>CAKZZK010000047.1 GCA_937885235.1 uncultured Treponema sp. | reverse complement strand
CTTTATTTCAAACCCTAGAAGCCTTGACTACGTAGTCTAGAAGCCTTGACTACGTCCCGAAATAGCCTTTATTACGTCCCGAAATAGCATTGACTAAGCCCGTTAATAGCCTTGATTAAACTTGCAAACAGGTGCAGGACATATCTGATTGCAACGGAGCCTGCAAAATGATATAGTAAAGGGCATGACGATAATCGAGTTGCGCAATATCAGCAAGAAATACCAGATGGGCCGCCTCTTCGTCCCTGCGGTCAACGACATTTCCTTCAAGATAGACAGGGGGGAATTCGCCGCCATATCGGGACCGTCCGGCTCTGGCAAGTCCACCCTGCTCAACCTCATCGGGCTGATAGACCTGCCGTCGTCAGGCACGCTCATCCTTGACGGCATAGATGTCTATGAGGGATTTGCGCTGCCGGAAGGAGTGCGGGTGCCCCGTGCGCTCGACTACCGCATCACCGCCCTGCGCAGCTCCCACGTGGGATTCATATTCCAGAACTTCAACCTCATCCCCGTACTCAATATATACGAAAACGTAGAGCTGCCGCTCAACCTTATGGACAAGAAGGACAGCCATGCCGGCATGGGAAAGAAGGAGCGGGCGGACTGGATTCACTATCTCATAGAGACGGTGGGACTTTCAGACAGGGAAAAGCACAAGCCTTCGGAGCTGAGCGGCGGCCAGCGGCAGCGGGTTGCCATAGCGCGCGCCCTCGTGACCAAGGCGCCCGTCATCCTTGCCGACGAGCCGACGGCGAACCTCGATTCAAAGAACGGCGAGCAGATACTGGAGCTTATGCAGAAGCTCAACAGGGAGCTCAAGACCACGTTCATCTTTTCCACGCACGACCAGCGCATCGTCAAGATGTGCAATCACGTCGTATACATACTGGACGGCAGCAAGGTGAATGAAGCTAGCCGTTGAAAACACACTCACGCATTTGTCCGTATTGCTTTGGCAAGCGCAAGGACAATCCGAAGATCTTTCGGTGAAAAATCCCTGATAAGCCTGTTGATTTCCCGGATTTCAGCAGGGGTAGTTCCGTCCGCACCGTCAGAAGGAGCGGCGAGGGTTTCCACGCTTACCTGTAACGCTTTTGCAATGAGCACGGCATTGCTGACTTTCGGCTCCACCGCATCCGCCTTCAAATAGCTCTTGAGCGTGTTTATGCTGATTCCCGTCTGTGCTGAAAGCTCCTTTACCTGTATGTCCTTTGTCTCCATGATAAAATGAAGGTTCTCATTGAAGTTCATCGTACTGACGCTAAAAATATAATATATTACCTTTTTTTGTATTGACTAGTATAATAGATTATACTAAACTGACTTCAAAAGGGTAATTACTTATGATGACGGGAAATCGACAGGAACGTGGTCTTCCCCCGAAGACGGAATTATACGTGTCGATTTGACCGGCAATACGAACCCTATAAAAGAAGACTGGTTCTACACTGGTAAATATCTCTATCACAAGGAATTAAAACTTATTATTTCTAACTAGCTCCTTCCCCGCTCTGCGAGAGCCGGTTCAGGAACCTGTTTCAAATTCCTGTGCATTTTGGAACAGGCTCCGCCATCATGAGACCGCGGCGAACCCCGTGCGGAGTGTTCCCAAAGCCCTTGTTACAGGGCGGCATATTCGCTAAAATACGCATATATGGATAAGTTAAAGATTTTACTGGCAAAGGGCAGGATTTATGAGTCCGTCTACTCGCTTTTGAGCGATGTGGGCATTTCCATCTATCTGCCCGACCGCACCTATTTCCCCATCACCAATCAGGATGACCTTGCCTTTCAGGTGGTAAAGCCCCAGATTGTGGGCAACCTGCTTGCAGGCGGCAAGGCTGACATAGGTTTTTCCGGCAAGGACTGGATATACGAAAACGGCGTGCAGGACGGCGTAGAGGAAATCATGGATCTGGGTTTTGACGGCGTGCGCATTGTGGCAGCCGTTCCCGACACTGCGGACTTTGAGGCAATCATCAAGAATCCGGTGACTGTCGCGACCGAATACCAGAACCTGAGCCGCCGCTGGATGGCAGAAAAGAAGCTTGAAGGCACGGTGTTCCGCACCTGGGGCACAAGCGAGGGCTTTGTGCAGGACAACGGGGATTCCATCGCGCAAATCCTCATAGACAACACGAGCACGGGAAGCTCCCTCCACGCGAACCACCTCAAAATTGTAGACACGCTGATGGAATCCTCCACACGGCTCTACGCAAGCAAGGCGGCGCTTGAGGACACGGAAAAGAAGCAGAAAATCATGGAGCTGAAGATGCTCTTCCAGACCGTGCTCAACGCCAGAAGCCGCGTCATGCTCGAGATGAACGTGTCGCAGGATAAGTTCGACGCCCTTGTGAAGGGGCTGCCCGCCATGAGGAGCCCCACGGTGAGCCCCCTCTTCGGCG
Source organism: uncultured Treponema sp. (assembly GCA_937885235.1). GTDB lineage: Bacteria > Spirochaetota > Spirochaetia > Treponematales > Treponemataceae > Treponema_D. Next base: position 42,894 of record CAKZZK010000047.1, on the reverse strand, counting down.
GCAACGGCTACGCCATAAAGATTGCGGTCAAGAAGAGCGACGTCCCCACCCTGCTCCCCCGCCTCCAGTCCCTCGGCGCCACAGACATCGTGGAATACGAGCTCCGCAAGGTCATGGTGTAAGAAAAAGCGTTTACAAAGAGCGGGAAAATATGCTATGCTAAGCCATGGATTCAGGACTTTCTCTTAAAAAAATCACTGGTCTGTGGCAAAACTCCGAAGCTTCCGCAGAAACGGCAGGCGCAGGGGGTCCCCTCTCAGACACTGTTTTTTGCCTAGACAGCGATGATGAGGGCAGGGCTTTCTTCTTTTTTGCGAATAAAAAAGGCATTCGCTATTCTTTCGAAGAAATCCTCCCGGAAAACACCCCTTTGGGAACCGCGCTTGCAAGGATAAAGCGGCAGCAGTTTGACACCCTCTCATGGAGTGCCGATGACGATACCTGTATTTACCTTGACCGCTACAGCGAATTTACGCACCAGCTTTTTGCCTGCGGCAGGGAATTCCTTTACCAAGGGCGAATCGTTTCATTTTTTGAAAGCGAAGACGATTCCAAATTGGCGCTTTCCTTGCAGTTTGCAGACGCGGCTGGCGATGACAGCACGGTAAGGCTTTCCCTGCTTTTGCTCTCCCCGCAGGAAACGCTGCAAAATCCTGTTCCGCTTACGTCCCGTTATGCCTTATGCGGGGAAAAAATTTACCACACGAAAGATACGGGCGTTCATTATAATTATTTGCAGTCCTTTACCGGCTCCATCCAGAAAAACGAGGCGGACTGCTGTCTTTCTGTTTTTGCCTCCCTCTTTCCCTCTCTGGGCTTTAGGATTGAAGGCTGGAAGACCCGCGTCCATGCGGCAGCAAAGGCAAGCCCTGCGCTCAATTTCCGCGAGCTTGACGAAGACGGCAACCTGTCTTTGACGATGCACTGGGACTATGAAGGCTTTCCGACGGAGTTCATTTCCGACACAAAGCCCGCCTGCATAGTCCGCCTCAACGAAGAGGGCAAACTGCTGGAAAAAACACCGCTTATCTATGATGAACAAAACGGACGGAAGAAGATAGCCGCCATGCTCAAATCCTGCCTTGCCCGGCATCCTGAGTGCAAGGAAAAAGAAGCAGAAACCTTTGTCATAGAGGACGATACCCTGTATATTACGGGAAAACTGGCACTGCCATTCCTTTCAGAAAACCTTGGCGAACTTACCCAGAACTACCGGCTCTTTGGAACGGAATCCATTTCCCGCTACAAACTGCGCAGGGTGTCACCGAAAACAAACCTGAAAATCGGAAGCGGCATAGATTTCTTTGACACGAAATGCACGGTGGACATTGACGGCGAGCTTTTTACCCCCGCAAAGTTTGTGGAGCTCTACGAAAAGAACCAGTTCATTCCCCTTAATGACGGAAGCCGCGCAATAATCGATAAGAACTTCTTCCTGCGCCTGAAGCGGCTTTTGGGAAAACAGCAGAAAGACGGAAGCTACCGGATTTCCTTCTTTGACCTGCCGCTTGTCGATTTCCTCATAAATGCGAAGGTGGAGGATGCCTCGCAGACTCCCTGGCGGCAGTTTTTCTCTGGTTTCAATGCTATTTCGCAAACGCCGCTGCCGGCTGTTCCTGTCGCCGAAAAACTCCGCGACTACCAGAAATACGGCATACAGTGGCTGCAATACCTTGTGTCCCACAATCTCGGAGCCTGCCTTGCTGACGATATGGGACTTGGAAAAACAATCCAGACAATCGCCCTCCTTGCCGGAGCCTATGCAGGCGGAGCAAGAGGCACAAGCCTTGTCATTGTTCCCAAAAGCCTTATTGACAACTGGCTTTCAGAATTAAAGAACTTCGCCCCGGAGCTCGATGTCTATGCCTATTACGGCCCGGAGCGGGATACGGCAGAAGCGATGAAGCATCAGGTCGTGCTCACCACGTATGCGGTGACGAGGAATGACATTGAAACGCTGCAAAAGGAGCAATTTGAATATGCTGTTCTCGATGAAGTCCAGCAGATAAAGAACACGCAGAGCCAGTCAAGCAAAGCGGTCATGCTCTTAAACGCACGCCACCGCCTTGCGCTGAGCGGTACCCCAATGGAAAATAACCTTGGGGAGCTTTATTCACTGTTCAGGTTTCTTAACCCCGCAATGTTTGGCAGCGAGGCGGAATTCAACAGGCGCTATGCAAACCCCATTCAAAAAGAGGGCGATGAAGATGCCGCGCGTGAGCTTTCCGCAAAGATACGCCCTTTCATTTTACGGCGCTTAAAGCAGGATGTTGCCAAAGAGCTTCCCGAGCGCACGGAACAAATTCTCTATGTGGATATGAACAACGAACAGGCACGCCTTTACGAACAGCAGCGCCGTTTCTACCGGGATATGATTGAAAGCGAAATAGCCAGAAACGGCTTTGAGAAATCCCAGTTCTGCATCCTGCAGGGACTTCTGGAACTGCGCCAGATTGCCACCGTTCCTGAAACAAAGACAGACGGTTCCATTGAAAGCGCAAAATGGGAGGTGCTCATAAACACCATTTCGGAACTTGCCGAAAGCGGCCACCGCTGCCTTGTCTTTTCCAATTTCCTTGCTTCCCTTGATGCCGTAAGCGAACGACTTGAGAGCGGCGGCATAGCGCATCTGGTGATGACGGGGGCGACAAGCAACCGTGCAGAGCTGGTAAATAAATTTCAGCAGGACGAAACATACAAGGTCTTCCTTATGACGCTCAAAACCGGCGGAGTGGGATTAAACCTTACCGGTGCGGACTACGTGTTCATTCTTGACCCGTGGTGGAACCGCAGCGCAGAGCAGCAGGCCATTGACCGCACGCACCGGATTGGACAGACGCGGAACGTATTCTGCTACCGCCTCATTGCACGCAATACTATAGAAGAAAAAATCCTCGAGCTGCAAAAGCAAAAGACAGACCTCTTCAGCGCTGTAATTGCTTCCGACGGGCAGCAGATGAAAAAACTCACGCAGGAAGATATAGACTACCTGCTTAAGGAGAACTGAGATGCAGAAAAATTCACGTGAAGAGGGCGTAAGCAAAGAGCTTGCCCCCTTGGTAAACGATATTGCGGAAGAAATTTTCAATACAGGGTTTACCGTGGACGAGTTGAAGCGTAACGGAAAATACATAGCTCATAAAACAACCGTTCCGAAGGCTGAGTATTGCCGCCAGCTTGCGGAACTGCTTTGTACGCCCGCAGTTTTCAACGAGTATTTTGAATCCTTTTCACAGGAAGGAAAAAAGATTATCCTTGATATGGTATTTAAATCAGCATACTTTGAAACTGATTTTCTGCTGGAAAAATTTGCGTCCAAAACTAAAGAATATTATCACCGTGATTATGAAAAACTGCCTTTCAGCTTTGCAATAAAGTACTCGCGGTATTCGGTACCCTATATTCCTCCCAAAACAAAGGCATGTCTCAGAATACAGCTTGCAAAGCTGCGCCCTGCTGACCTTGAAATAACGGATGACGATTTTAAAAAGCGCAGGGGATATTTTTCAGAAAAGGATGGCCTTGAATTCTTTTTAAACTCAGTACAGATAATACAGGTTCTAAATGATTCTGGATTTTTTGAGCGGAGCATAGGAAGCCCCGTCTTAAAAAGCACCCTCACAAAAATAAAAAGGATTGCGAACTTTGCCTCTTTCTCATTTCCCCTTGACGAAAAGGATTTACCGAAGCCAAAGTATCCCGATGAGGAGGTTGGCTGCCGCTATACAAAAAAGCAGCTTGAAAGAATGGCTGATGCCAGAATCAGTCTGGCAGTGTCCTTTATCTCCTTTGTGGTGAACAAGTTTTTTGCACAGCACAACGGCAAAAACATATTGCCAAAGCTCCTTGCAGAGCCGGAGAAGGCATACAGGGAATTCCTTGAAACTTTTTGCACTGCGCAGGATGCCGTTTTTGACACAAAGATACTTTATCCCCACGTGACACTCCAGTCTGACTATGGAATCATCGCATACCGGGGAAAGATGATGCAAAACTTCATCACGCTGGTAAAGCAAAATCCTCCAGTACAGGCAACGGACTTTGCTTATTATATTGATGTCCTTACAGGCAAGGGGTTGCCTCATTTTTTCAACACGCAGTCAACTTATGCGTACTTCAAAAGTGCCTATGATATGTACTATGATTACGCGGACGAAGCCTATATACACTACGAAAAGAAGAGAATAGACGAAACGGCTGCCTACAACGCCTTTGTGCAGCTGCCCGCCTATAACAATCTTTTTCTGGTCCTTGCTTCACTAGGGCTTTTTGAAATTACATGGAGCTACCCCGGCGGGTCTGATGCATCTACATCAGCAAAAGCCCTGCAATGGCTGAATGAGGTTAATGCATATTGCTATGGCAAAATCACTTACATCAAACTAACACCGCTCGGCGCGTATGTTTTCGGCCTTACCGACAAAATAAAAATTGAGGGTGTAAAATCATTTGCCGCTCCGAAGCTTGATGAGAATGCATTTCTCATCCACATAGAGGAGGGAGACAAGACGATGGAAGTTTTCCTCGAGCCGTTCTGCACCGCTATTTCAAAAACCCTTTATAAGGTTGATGAGATACGCCTGAAAAAATACTGCAAATCAACGACGGAAGTAGAAACCGTGTTCAGCACGTTGGGGGCTCGTGCGGGAAATGAACTTCCGTTGATCTGGAAAAAATTAAAGGATGACATTACGCAGAGCTTTGTAAGCTTTATTGCTGAAAATGACTGGCTTGTCATCAGCGTGGAAAAAGAGAGCGCTGAGTTTATACGCTTTGTGGAAAAGCTGTCGCATACAGGGCTGTGCACAAAAATGGAAGGCAAACGCATAGCCCTGAAAACGGCTAAGTACAGTCAGTTTGTAAAGAAGCTGGAGGCGGAGGGGTTCAAGGTGTAGGCAGCGCCTCTGGCTTTTAGGAGCACAGGCTAAGCGAGGGATTATGCTTCGTTTAGCCTGTGATTTTTATTTCGCAGTGCGTTTTAGTGAATCAGCGCTCTTTTTCAGAATATCATTAACAATGTCTTTAGCTACCTTCTGTTCACGGTCTTTGGTATATTTTGCATATTCGTCATCTGACAACAGCGTAGCCTTATGTGCAGCGGCAAATGCGGTATCAAAGAAATCATAGGTACAGGGCATTTCATTCCCCTCTCTGCTCAAATAGTCCTGCATTGACTCCGAGGAAAAAAGTTCCCGAGCAAACAAAACCGCATCAACGCCCTCTTGCTGATTTTCAACAGGAAAAACAGAATCCGAGGCATTCAGCGGCATAATGGATATTGAATCGGTCTTTAAAGACTCCAAAATATAAGTTTCCCCAAAGCTCTCTATCTTTCGGAAAGAGGAAATAGTTTGCCCAGTCCTCTGGTTTGCGTTTTCGTTCCATTATAATTTTCTTAAACTCGTATAATCTGTTAGAAGCAGAAAAACTACCTATATCTTTATACGGAGACTCATATTCTGAAAAGAACTCACAAGGCATCAAGCCCCTGTTGTGCTCCCAATCGTCCACAGCGTCTAGTATTCTTGTAATCATTGAACACAAGGCGGTACCCTGTGTCAATTCCGATTCTGTCGGATTTGCAATCCACCTCAATCTCATCTTTGCATTCATACAATTTCCTCGTTTATATAAAATATCACTATCGTGCGCTATTCACATTCCGCCAGCGCGATGAACGGGCAGGAACAGCAGGCACAGAATAAAGGGCAGAGCGGGATGCCGCCGCCGGAGTATAGATGAGCAGACTGTTTGGTTCAAAGCTCATCGTATATGTTCCCTTAAGGGATTCATAAGCGGCATCAGCATCGTTTATAGTGAGGACGCAGGCAGGAGATGAAGGAGTGCCGCCCGTTGTGTAAGTGGCAGACAGGAATCCCAAAGGATTGCAATAGTCATCGAGAATGACCATTTCCAAATTCTTGCCGTCATCATACAGATAGAACGCCCGCACCCATCCTGCAGACTCGCCCGTCCACAGTCCATCCCAGCGCAAACGAAAATCGTTGTCGTCATCAGAGACAAAGCCCCAGTCCATCTCGGTAATTTTTCCCGTAAAATAGGGAGCAATAACATACTGAGAATCCGTGACTGTCACCGTATACTGCCGAGTGCCTCCCCAGATGCAGTTGAGGACCGCGGCATAGAGGCTTGAAAGCCCCGCATCCTCTGCCTGCTTAAGCAAAATTTCTTTTGTTTCCTCCGTACCATCCTCATAGGTATGGCTCTGCAACTTTGTATACAAGTGCTTCGTGTTTGCATTATAGGCATACGAAAAAACCTTGCTTTCACCGGGATAATCAGGATAAGTAACGATCTCCTCTTTTCCCGAATAAGCAAAATTCATAAGTTGTCCATTGCTGGTACTAAGTACGCTGAATTCTTTTCCATCAAAAGGATTGGTTCCTGTTGATGAAGGGAAATCATCAGCGGCAAGGAGGTCAGAGCCGGAGCCCTCGGCAGAAAGAGAACCCGCACTGAGCGTCACCGTTGCGCCGCTGAGCGTTACCGTAAACGTGCCGCCATTTATACTGGTAAAGATATAGGAAGTTGAAGATCCGGCACGTGCAGAGCGGGCAGCATACGTTCCTTCATCCGTACCAGAGCGTCCCTGCATCGTGTATGAACCGTTGCCATCAAGAGAAAGCACTGAATAGCTTTTTCCTCCCACCTTGAAGCTTCCTCCAAAATCCTGTGCCGAAAACGTGTCAGCTATAGTTCCGCCACCACTGCCATCATCACTGCTACCATCAGAACAGGAAACCATCATACACGGCAGGTAAAGAGCCAGAACCGCAGCAGCAACAACCTTAATCAAACTAATCATCTTCTTCATAAAAATAACTCCTTTCTCTTCTTCTATTCCACAATATATTCCCACAGCCACTGGTAATTCTTCCCATTTTTCGTGCCGCAGATGACAAGCCGTCCCGCAGATGGCACGGTGAGGGAGAAGGTACAGCGCCCCGTCTTGGCATTTTTTGCGAACACAGAGAGCTTGCCGTCTATGACAACACCCAGCGAGCTGAAATCCTTTGTGTCTATGACAAATTCCTGTTCCGCGCCTCCTTCGAGCACGCCGGAATTGGGGGATATAAGGTGCGTGTTTGCCGTTTCCTCATAAGCTCCGTAAGGACTGGGGAAGTGAAGCACGCCGCGCCCGTAGCCTTCATAGTCGCCGGATGCAGCAAGCTCAAAGGCAAGGACTTCCTCATACTGCTGTGTTTTTTCCAGAAGCGTCAGAATCTTTGTGACGGCGACATTGCGGGGGCGGTCGAACAAGTCTTCGGCGAAGTAATAGCGCCCGTTTTCCTCCACCTTGAAATACGACGGCTCAAAGAAATCCGCTTCCTTCTGCGTGATTTTCTTTTCATCAAGCAAGCCCTGCACACGGGGAAGCAAATCCTGCTCAAATTCCGCTATGGAAAAGAAGAAAGGATTTTTGCCCTCGCCGCGGTTCTTCGCAAGAAAGCGCCCCTGATATTTTCCCATGTCAGGGACAGCGAAGGTAGCGCGCACTGCGTTTCCCGTCCGCTCCGCCCATGTGGCGTTGCGGATAAATTCCCCAGTATCCTTGTCGACAAGGTCGCTCAGGATGAGGATGTTGCTCTTTGCAAGCTTCAGCTCATAGGACGCATCTTCTTCTATTTCATTGCGATAGCCTGGCGCCGCCTTTCCAAGGGACAGCCCGTACTGGAAAAAGATGCCGGGAATATATGGCTCGGCAACGAACTGTTCCTTTGTCCGTGGCTGTCTGAGGTACTGGTACTCGTCTTTTTCAGGCAGATGCGAATAGATGAACTGCTCGGGCGTAAGGTTCAGCCATTCCGTTGAATAGCGTTTCACAAAGGTAGTCCACTCCACCGTGCCCGCATCCCATGTCACGTCGATGAGCTGCCAGCGTCCGCCTATCTTCACGGCATTCCAAGCATGGTCACATTCCTCTTCCAGATAGCCGCGGTAGCCAAAGCCTTTGGAATAGCCTTCAATGCCGATGGATTCCACTTTTGCAAGGCGGCACATCTCGTTCATCAAGTTCGTGTATCCGGAACAGATGGCACGCCGTTTCTTCAAGACGGTCTCGTAATCCTGTTTCCACACGCCCACGGTGAACACGTCGGTGTCATAGGCAATGTTGTCGCAAATCCAGTCGTGCAGGACTTTGACCTTGGCGGCATCGCCTGAAACGCCGGAAATCAGCGTCCGCACAAGCACGGGCAGCTTTTCCTTCGGCTGTTCAAAAACCGCCTCCGCAAGCTCCTGCGGCACATTCCGCACCCGGGAATCCATCGTCGCAGCAAACAAACGAACAGTCAGCATAGCACAGCACAAGAGCACGATAAATTTTTTCATAGTTACCTCCATAAAATGACGTAGTTGTTAATCTTCTAGTTTATCAAGCCAGAAACCGGAAGCATTGCTGTCAACACTCGATTCTTGAACTTCGGCATAAATATGTGGCATCACTTCCAACGGATTTATCGCAGCATTATTCTTATATACGGAAAAATGCAGGTGATTCTCACGACTTATGCCTGTGCTGCCAGCTTCTCCGAGCTTTGTCGCTGTTGTCACCGACTGCCCCGCTTTCACAGAAATCTTGCTCAAATGACCATAGAGCGTTTTATAGCCAGAATGATGGCTCACGACTACATAGTTGCCATATATATCGCTCCACCCCGCAGTGATGACTTTCCCCGACAATGCCGCATAGATATTCGTTCCTTTCGGACATATCATATCAATTCCCTCATGGTAACTGCGCTTTGCTGAATCAAAGGGATCAGTGCGCCAGCCAAACTGGGAAGAAATGGGATATTTTGCACGCAAAGGACAAGTAAATAGACTGCCGTTCACTTGCTCTTTTGCCGCATTAAAGTCAGCACCATTCCGGTAGCCCCCTGCGGCTCCCCATACGATAGTCCTGAATGCTTTTGTAGTCGCCAATTGGAAAGGCAAAATAGGTACTTCCAACAATAGCGAATAATTCGCCCCGTTGTAAAAATACAATGGATATATGGTTTTCGTTAAGGATTGACTCAAAATCATCCAGAGACTTTATCCGTATCAACGGAATATTCTGAATTGAATCAACCTCGATGTAGCGCAGTTCAGCGTGTGCCATCGTTACAGAGAGAAAGAATAAACCTAAGACAGCAGCAGTGCGCAAAGTCATACGGAGCCTCCTAACGCCAGAATAACCTGTTTATTAGTAATAATTTTATACCATTAAGCAGGAAATTGCAAGCAAAAATGGTGATAATGTGCAAATTCGCTGGATTTTTTCACCGCTCCGTGCTATGATGTGCCCTCAGGCAGGAGAAAATAATTGGTAAGAAAAATTGCGCTTGTCAGCCTTTCGAGGGGCTTGCTTGGGGAAGCATTTGTTCAGCACGAAGTCAAAATCGGGATGAAACGCCTGAAAGACTATGGAATCGAAGTCGTTACGACGGCGAATGCCCTCAAGGGAATGAGCTACCTCGAAAAAAATCCGCAAGCACGCGCACAGGATTTGCTGGACGCGCTGAATGACAAATCAATCGATATGATTTTGTGCGCAATCGGCGGGGACGACACGTACCGCCTTCTTCCTTATCTTTTTGAAAACAATGCACTGCAGGAAGCCGTCAAGAACAACAAGAAGATTTTCCTCGGCTATTCCGACTCGACGATAAATCATTTTATGTTCTACAAAGCCGGACTGAACACCTTTTACGGACAGGCATTCCTTACTGACATCTGCGAGCTTGAAGATGAGATGCTTCCGTATTCACGGCAGTATTTTGAAGAACTCATTCAGACGGGGATGATAAAGGAAATCCGCCCGAGCGAATGGTGGTATTCCGAACGGAAAGCCTTTGACGAAAGCCAGATTGGTGTAAAACGGATACATCATCGCAATCAGGGATTCGAGCTCTTGCAGGGAAAGCCTGTGTTTTCCGGGAAGATACTCGGCGGCTGCATAGAAAGCATATACGATATCTTTGACAATACGAGATACAGCGACACCGTTGACCTGTGCAGGAAGTATGCCCTCTTTCCTTCTGTGGAAGAATGGCAGGGAAAAATCCTGCTCTTGGAATCGAGCGAGGAACAAAGCAAGCCTGAGCTATATAAGAAGATGCTCCTCAAATTAAAGGAAAGCGGGGTATTCGACGCAATCAGCGGAATCATCGTCGGGAAGCCCTTTGATGAAATCTATTTTGACGAATACAAAAAGCTGCTCGTTGAAGTGACGGCGAACAAGAACCTTCCGGTCGTTTGCAATATAAACATAGGGCATGCGACGCCCCACTGCATAATTCCCTTCGGCGTGGAGGCGACTGTCGATGCGGAGAAGCAGGTGATAACGCTATCCCATTGGTAATATTCTCCCCCTGTCGGGGAGAGCTGTAGGTTAGAATATACCAATAAAACGGATTTTATTACCTTGCCAAAAGTGGTCAAAGCCGAAAGCGGCGGCATAATGAGGGTATGGACGAGAAGGAAAGCATTCCCGTGCTGCTCGGATCAAATGTGCGAAAATACCGCAAAGAAGCCCGCCTTACGCAGGAACAGCTTGCAGAGCAGCTCAAAATTTCCCAGAAGCATCTTTCAATCATCGAAACTGGAACGCAGTTCGCTTCGGCAGGGCTCATAGAAAAGCTCGCCGAAACGCTGAAAGTCAGCCCTGCCGAGCTTTTCGGCGGCGCATCCTCTCCCAGCCCCGTAACTAGCAACGCAGGGCAGATTTGTTCCATTATAGTCAATATGCTGAATCCCCGCCTTTCCGCTATCGAAAGGAAGCTTGAGAGCATCGAGCAATTATTAAACGAACGATAGGCTTCATCGCGGCGAGCCGCTGAAGAAATAGTACCTGTCCCCGTGCCAGCCAAAATAGGGAAGCTCGTCTATACGGTAGCTTTTGTTTGCCGGGTCAAGCTGGTGCCAGGCGGCGTTGATGGCGAGGTCTTCATAGCCGCAGTAGAACATAGTTCCGTCGTAATCCGCAGGGCAGGTGACAACGACGGTGACGGAACTGCGGAGCTTCTTTTCAGATGACCATTCGTAGGAAACGGAAACACCCAGTCGTTCTGCACCTGCGCTTTCAAAAGAAAGCCCTGTGTACCTGTCAAAAGCGCTGAACCAGCCCATGCACACATATTTTCCTTCCGCCACATCGGTACCGTAGCTAAAGGTGGCGCGCACCTGCTTGTAGCCCTCGGTAAAGGCAGGACTTTCCCCATCAAAGGTGAACGAAACGGGAATGCAGACCTCGCGAACCTCCTTCTTGGTCTTGGGGTCAGCCATCATCGTCCACATCTCAAAGTTTTCCGAAACAGACTCTTCAATGCCGCTTGAAGCAAACCAAGAGCCGTCATCCCTGCTAGCGGCAGAGACAGAAGCCGTAAGCGCGGCAAGGGCAACAGCCATCGCTACTACCATTCGTAATCTTTTCATACAGAAATCTCCTTACAATTCAATAAACTTACCATCGGTAGCCGCTGTGCTGCCACTGCGGGTAATTCCTACCTGTGGTGTCCGCCACCGCCGTGGGTGCCGCCGCCACCGCCACCGCCACCTCCTCCGCCACCGCCGCCACTGCTTCGTGCAGCGGGAGGATTGTAATGCTTTGCGGTATGCTCGCGCAGGAAGGTATCCTCCTTCCTGCTGAAAGTGGTGGAAGCCCCTTCGATGTACAGACCCGGATCCGTCTTGGTGATAAACTTGTACTTCGTGCGGACGGAAGAACCAAAAAGCCCCGAAATGATAAGCGCGACGATTTCCGCAGCAAAGAACAAAATCATACGGTGCACGGGAGGCCGTGCGGGCGTCACGTAGAGCGTGTCCCCTGCATAGTACACATAGCGCTTCGTCTTCGGCTGATAGAAGTAATCCGTCGCACTGGGTGAGAACGTTCCCTCAAAGGAAGAACCATACAGTTGCAGCTGGCGCAGGAATGCCCGAATCGCCGTCTTGATGTTATCATGATACGGCTCCAATCCGTTCGCCTTGACGTTTGACGAAGAAGGAAGGTAATTGTCCAGCTCCGAAAAGATTTTCTCCTTGACCTTTTCATACGGCAGGATTGCCCTCCCGTTCGTAGACAGATAATCATACGCGGGTGTCTTCCCCGAAAGGTCAAGGTAATAGAACACGCCGTCCGTACCTTTTCCAAAAGTCTTGTCGTAGCTGTCATCAGCAAAGCTTTCCGTCTGGGAATCGCTCCGCCTTACCCTGCTCGCATAGATGAAGATATTCATCTGCAAATGCCGCGCCATAGACTGCACGGCGGCATCAAGCTCCGCGGCTTCCTCCTCATCGAAGAGATACGGAAGCGCTTCCCCCTCCGAATCAGATGGAGCAAAAACCTCAACGAAACCGCTCTTGGAAACATCGCCGTCAAAGCCCCGCGCATCGTTTGCCGGATTTATCTGTATCTGCCCCACAAAGAAAGCGATTACAGCAGCAAGCAGAATGTGGATGACGACGGGGAACTTCTTTGTCTTTATCTTCCTGTCTTCGCTTGAGGCAACGACTAATTCCTCGCTCAAAACATACCTCCTTTGATTATAAACGCAATGACGGCAAAGAACGCTGCCGAACATGCCGCCCACAGTCCCCTGCAGCACCAGCTGAGCCGCTTTTCCGCAAGGGGCGGCGTGCCCGCTATCTTCCCCGTCTGCCCGTTGAGCACGAACTCATAGAGCTTGCCCTTGTACTTGTATGCCATGAACCACACGGGAAGCAGCGCGTAACGGATATCTGACTTGAGCACATTGTATTTTTCTTCGTTTACGGAAAGGCTTGTGTAGCTGCCGATGGAATCACGGATGAGCTTTTTGCACGCTTCGTTGAGGCGGTTCTGTATGCGGGGGAACATCGCGTCCTTGTCCATATCGTACTTGTCGGCATAGAAACCGCTCAGATAGGACATAGAGAAGTCTTCAAGCGCGCCATATTCAAACGGCTCTATGGCTTCCATAAGGTCGTCGTCTATATTTTTTGAACCGTCGGCGGGAATCTTGCTTGCCTGTATGGAAGCACGGCGTTCCACGGCGTATTCCTTGGTTTCCGTGTAATCGTAGTTCCCGCTGCTCCACCTGCGGATTTTTTTCCCGATGGCGGAAAACTGGGCGTCCACATCGCAGTCAGCAAGCCAGAACGGCACGTAGAGCCCGGTGATTTTTTCCAGCTGCTGGTCGCTCTTGAAATCCTTGGGAACGAAGGGCTTGAAGCACCATTCCTTGAACTTCTCCACCGCCTGCTCCCTGCTTATCTTGAAGCCTATGATTTTCTGGGGGCGGAACTTTCCCGTCATCTTGCCGGAGAGCACCACGGGGCTGTGGCAGTAACAGCAGAACAGAGAAGTCTGGTTCGTGTCCGCCATGATTTCCGCCCCGCAGCTCGTACAGGTGTAGAGCTTGGTGTTTTCTGCGAATTCCTCTTCGGCAGCACTGCTCTGGCTTGCCGGAGCTTCTTCACCCGCCGCGGCATCATCGAGCGTTGTGTAATGCGGCTTCATCTGCTGAATGGTGAACGAGCCGCCGCAGTATTCGCAGCTCAGCCGCTGTGCCTGCGGAGAAAACGCCAGCGGCGCCCCGCAGTTGGGGCATTTGTATTCAACGACGTCCATCGCGAAATCCTCCTTTGCTAATGGGGTTTTATTTTTTATTTTAGCAGATATAATGGCTTTTGCCTACTTTACACGTTGTATTTTATGAAATAAACTGGGGTAGTAGGAGGTACCTAATATGAAGGCAAAGATTTTTACACTGGCAATCGGGGTGATTTTCTGTGTGGCTGTCATATCCTGCGCAAACAGCACGTCCTCTGATGGGACGAGCGGCAATTATGAAAATCACGAAAGTTCTGAAAACAGTATTCTAATCTCTGTGAACAGGAGCAGCGGGCGCTCTGCAGCTTCTGTGGCTTCCAGAAGCGCGGCGAGGACGGCGTTCGGTGCGAACACCTTGTACCAAGTTTCCGTCACGCTGACGGGGGAAAACGGCTATTCGGAGACGAATACGCTTGAAATGCCGATAGGCGGCGACAGCACGGCGACTTTCTCCTTCTATGACGTACCCTACGGACAGGTTGCCGCCACCGCGAGCGTGCTGAGCCGGGAACACAAGAAGTTTTCCGGCAGCAAAAGCATCGTTCTGGACAGCGACAACGTGGAATTCGCCATAGCTCTGGATGCAGGGCACTATGACTACTCGGGCATCGCCACGGGCGACATCGTAAAGGCTGAGGGCGGATGGATTGCACGGACTGATTTTACCAGCACCGACTCTGGGAACTACATCGCGCTCGCATTCGACGGGGCAAAATACGCCGTCACGGGAGCATATTCAGAGGCATCACATACCAATGCGCTTACCACACTAAGCGGGCTCACCGCCCCAACAAACGCGGCAAGCAGCGTATGGGAGCTTCCTTCAAAGAATTTTATTCTTGCCATTGCTGATAGCAGTGCCACTACAGGAACAAACCAATATATAACATTCCTTTTAGGCTGGCAGAAACTCTTAGGATGGACTGGATCATCCATTCCTGCAGGAACAACTTACACGATGCCAGAAAATACCTCAATCGCAACCAAGTGCTGGACAAGCGATGCCGCTAAAAATGATGTATCGCCCCCACAATATCCGTATACTTCGATATCGTCGACAAATCAAGGATCTGATTACGCAGTGGATACAGATAACAAGAATTTCTTCGGAGTCTGCAAGCTGATTTCCGAATAGTTTCAAAAGTCACTATAAAATACTTTTGTAGCGACTAAAAAAGTTAGTTTCAAAAGGCGCAGACTTTTGAAACTAACTCAGTATACTTGATAAAGATATATGATTACACGCAAAACAAAGATTGTATGCTCCATAGGCCCGGCATGCGATAATGATGATACCATCAGGGCCATGATACAGGCGGGCATGAACATTGCCCGGTTCAATTTTTCCCATGGCAGCTATGACTGGCACAGGCAGGCGATGGAGCGCGTGCGGCGCGTGGCGGAAGAGCTTGCCGTACCCGTGGGCATCCTGCTGGACACCAAGGGACCAGAAATCCGCACCGGCTGCACGCCGGAAAACAAGGAAATCACCATCAGCGCGGGGGATATGGTGGAACTCGTCTCTGACGATTCCCCCTGCACGGGAAGCGACGGCAGCAGCCCCGCACACATCTCCCTTTCATGGAAAGAAGCCGCGGCAAAGCTCCTGCCCGGACACAAAGTGCTCATCGCCGACGGGCTGCTCGAGCTTGACGTGACCGCGGTGCAGGGGAACAAAGTCATCTGCACGGCGGCAAACAGCGGCAAGATTTCAAGCAAGAAGAACGTAAACCTCAAGGGCATACACGCGGGCCTGCCCATCATGAGCGAAAAGGACAAGACAGATTTGCTTTTCGGCGCACAGATGGACGTTGACTTCGTGGCAGCAAGCTTCGTCTCCTTCGCCGAGGAAGTGGTGGAGATAAAGAGCTACCTCAAGGAAGTGGGTGCAAATGCGCGCGTCATCGCAAAGATAGAAAACGAAGAGGGAGTGAAGAACATAGAGGCCATCACCAAGGAAGCTGACGGCGTGATGGTAGCCCGCGGAGACCTCGGCGTACAGCTTCCCGTAGAGAGAATCCCCCTCGTGCAGAAGGCAATTATCCGCTGCTGCCGGCAGGCGGGAAAGCCCGTCATTACCGCCACGCAGATGCTCGACAGCATGATTGTGAACCCCCGCCCCACCCGCGCCGAGCTCACCGACGTGTCCAACGCAGTATTCGACGGCACCGACGCGGTCATGCTCTCAGGCGAAACAGCGGGAGGCAAGTACCCCGTGGAGGCAGTAAAGACCATGGCGCTCATCACGCGCACCACGGAGGAATCCGATGAATACCGCAACCGCATGAAGGTGCTGGACACCTCCTATCACCCCGGCCCCGAAGTGGGCCATGCCGTCATGCACGGGGCATACAAGCTCGCACGGAACATAGAGGCAAAGGCAATCATCATCCCCACCCTGCACGGCAACACCGCCCGCATGATAGGCAGCTACCGTCCGGAGCAGATAATCATCGCCGTCACGCCGGACGAAAAGGTCTACCGCCAGCTCACCATACAGTGGGGCGTCTCCCCCGTCAAATGCGGCATGGCGGAAGATTCCGAGATGATGATTCAGAATGCCGTCAAGCTCGCGCTGGACTGCGGCGCGGTGCACCTTTCCGACAAGGCAGTGATGTGCGCGGGCATTCCGCTTTCAAGTCCCCTCATGGCAAACACCATAAAGGTGCTCATCGTGGGCAACGTGCTCGCGCGGGGCACGGCGTTCGGCTTTAACGACACAGCCATAACAAAGGCGGGCGGCCGCGTGGTGCAGGCAAAAGACATCTCCGGATTCCGTGAAAAGATGAGCGTGAACCGCAGCACCATACTCGTGTGCTGGCGCATCACGGAAGAGCTTTTGCCCCTCCTCCGCGTCGTGGACGGCGTTGTCTCCGAAAGCGGCAGCGACATTCCCCCCGACCAGCTCTCCCTGGTGAACAAGAACCTCGTGTGGATCCAGAACGTGCGCGACGCCCAGCGCATACTGGAAAACGACCTCACCGTGACGATTGACGGCGAGCAGGGGCTGGTCTACGAGGGGATTGTGTAGGAGAAAATCCCCGTGCGCTATCCCACAAGCCATTCGAGGGCATTCATACGCTTTATCCCATCGTAATCAGCCACGGGGTCATCGTCGAGCGTAAGCAGCAGCTTCGGGTAACTGTCTCGGATGAGCCTGAGGGGGCGCAGCTCCCTCGCCAGCGTGCTTTCATCCCTGACCGTTGCCGAAACTTGGATATACGTGTTTCCCTCCTGATTTTGCGCCACAAAATCAATCTCCATATCGTCAAGTTTGCCTACATACACATCGTAGCGTCGGCGGAGGAGCTCCAGATACACGATATTTTCAAGGATATGCCCCGTGTCGTTTCCTTTCTGCCCCAGAAGAAGGAAGCGCAGTCCCGTATCGACCGCATAGTATTTTTCCAGAAGTTTCAGGTACAGCTTGCCTTTTACATCATACCTCTTTGCCTCATAAATTATGAAGCTGTCCTGCAGGGCAGAAATATATTTCTCTATGGTCTTTGCATCGATTTTCCTTCCTGCTGAAACCATAGTGTCAGCAATCTTCTTTGCGGAAACAGGGCTTCCAATGCTGCTGAAAATAAAGCGGACGACGCTTTCCAGCATTTTAGGGTCAGCAATTTTATTGCGTGAAACGACATCTTTTAAGACAATCGTGCTGAAAATCCCGCTCAGATAATCCATAACCTCTTTTTTGTCGTTCCCAAAATGCAGGGCATACGGAAAAGAGCTCTGCTCCACATACCGACGGTATTTTTCTGAAAGCGACATATTTTGTCCAAACACAGAAGAAAATTCCTTGAACGAAAGGGGAAGCATTTCTATTGTGACAAACCTCCCCGAAAGCAGTGTGGCAAGTTCCCCAGAAAGCAAGTACGCATTGCTGCCTGTTATATAAAGATCGATGTCTTGCTTCAGAAAAAGGCTGTCTACAACGCGCTGAAAATTTTCGACATTCTGAATTTCATCAAAGAAAACGTATGTCATGCCTCCCTCATACAGACAGGACTTAACATAGTCATGGAGATTTTTCGGATTTAAAAGCTCAAAATTGTCATAATCTTCAAAATTCAGAAAGATGATTTGGGAAGGCAGAACGCCGCTTTGAAGCAGATAGTCTTTGAACATAGCCATCAAAGTGGATTTGCCGCAGCGCCGCACGCCCGTGATTACTTTTATGACGTGCTTGTCTTTATGAGCCTTGAGCCGTTCAAGGAAGTCGGTGCGTGCTATATCAGCCATAGTTTGGATTATAATCCCAAGTTTTAGAAAAATCAAGGTAAAGTTTGGAATATAATCTAAAGTTTAGATTCGGATGTGGGACAGCGCTCCCACGGGAAATTAGTCTAAGTCTTTTTTGATTTATGAAATCATCCTAAAACTTTTGCTTCCTTTGCTTAAATTCAAAAACTTGGTTGATAGGAAAATCACTTCCATAATATAGACGATTTTCGTAACCAAATCTTGAGAGAATTTTTAGATTTTGTTTTGGAATTATTGCAGTATCACCACTAAGTTGAGGATATTTTTGAAAAACTGTAAGAATTGATGATAAATTTTTACAATGCGCGAGAGTCACTTTTACAGTTTTTTCCTTGACGCTGCAATGAGGAAACGCCTACGCCACAAAGTCTGCGTTCAGGATTATGAACAAATTTTTTGCAATTATCCTCAAAATCAGGTTTTAAGATTTCATCTTGATAAGTTTCGTCGCCAAGCATAACATCATTTATAACCCTACCGACTTCATCAACATCAAGGCGGTTTGCAAGGTTATCCGCTGTATGGTCATAACGAGCCATAATGATATAATCAGTCGTGGCTCGAATTTTATGCTCATGAGCCCATTTCAACACTTCGCCAAAGTCATTCTTGTTCGCTTTCATAGTAGGACAGCTGACTTTTTCTATTAGTAATATATGCAGTATCTATAGGGAAACATACAAGATGACAGAGGCACAAATCAGGAACAATCTTGCACGGAACATCAAAGCCTTCAGGGCGATTCAGAATATTTCACAGGCAGAACTTGCGGAAAAGGCAGAAATCTCGGTTCCGTTTTTGTCACAGATTGAGTGCGCAAACAAATTTCCGTCGCCCGCAATTCTCGCAAAGCTTTCTGATGCATTGGATGCGAATGTTTCTGATTTGTTTGCGGACAAAGAGAATGTCAAGACTGAGAATTATGACTTTGTGATAAATGCCTTCAAAGCAATTCTGAACGGGCAGGTAAAGTCATTCGAGACATTCTGCGAGAATTATTTCGAGAAATAGAACAAACGCTTTTGAATAGAAGTAAGAACATAAAAAAACACCCTAGTGTGACAACTTTCGCGGGCGGTTTACATCACTGCTAACGGAGGCTGTCGCTTCATTTGTAAGCGTCCCCGTTTGTTTTAATATATACCACTATTTCATTTCCGTCAATCACTCAAAGCAATTTCAGATCGCATCCGCCTTACGTCATAAAACATTCTGTTTTATGACGTAAAACAGTTTGTCTCAGGCTTTAAAACGTTTTGTCTTAGCGCTTAAAACGAAATGTTTTAGGCGCTAAGACGTTTTGTTTTAGGAACAAAGAGGTGAAAGCACAGATTTGTAGAGAAATCTTGACAAGTTCACAGGGGAAACCGTCAAGTTTGTAGAGAAATCTTTACAAACAGGGGCGATTTTTCTGACGTATATTAAAAGCGAGGCTAGCGATGCCTCACCTTGCAAGGGAATGGTCAGACGGCGGAAAGGTTCTGCAGTCTTTGGGACGGGAAGTACAGGGTATCTGTACCGGCAAACAGCAGCCATCGGGAAACGGGATGGCAGGAGTTTTTATGGAAAGCAAATACAAGATGTCAGACAGCAGGCTCAGCGTCACGCTGCACACCAACTATCTGAAGAAGGACGGCAGCTACTTTGGGCGCGTGTCGCGCAATGTGGTGAGCCTGAACAACCTCATCGCAGATCTGGAGGCGCTCGGCACGCCGGGCATCGACAGTTTTGCCATAGAGCATTCGGCGGAACTGCTGAAAAAGGCGGTGCTCTTCAATCTTGAACAGGGCAAGTGCGTGGACCTTTTCGGGCTCGGCGTGCTGTACATAAGCACGGCGGGGCGCAAGAACAGGATTCAGCCGGGCGACAGCTCGGTGAAGGGATTCAGCGTGCGCTTCCGTCCGTCAGAGGCGGTGCAGAAAGCTGCGGAAAACATACAGGTGGACAAGATTGTGCTCGCCGACAATTCCCCCGTGCTCAACGAGGTGGCAAGCACCTGGCAGGCGGCGAGGAAGGGAGAACTTCCGTTGGGAAAGGTGGTCCGCATAAGGGGGAACAACCTCAAGCTGGGCACAAAGGAGAGCGGCATCTATTTTGTTCCGGCTGCGGCAAATGGCGCAACGGAGCAGGATGAGGCAAAGTGGACGAAGGTTCCCCCGTCGCTGGTGAGCCGCAACAAGCCGACCGAACTGGAATTCTATCTGCCTGCGGAAATCCCCTTTGCAAGCTACTATCTGGCGGTAAAGACGAACTACGGCGGTCCTGTTGCAGAGCTTAAGAATTATGCGCGCGGAACAAGCAAAAGCAGCATAATGGTTGTAGAATAAACCCTATGGCTGCAGGGGGTTACTGCTTCTTGCAGCCATGCTCGCCGAAATGCATCGAGAAGCTGCGGATAAAGTCTTCGCCGGCGGCAAGCGTGTTGCCCCATTCGCGTTCTTCAAGCTTCTGGCAGAAGTCCTCCCGGTCGGCGCGTCCGTACCAGGGCTCTATGCAGACAAAGGGTGCGTCCTTGCCCGCAGGCGACCAGATGCCAAAGACGGGGGCTTCAAAGGCTACGTCAACAAGCTTCTTGTTCTCTTCCGTTACGAGGGAAACACGGTGCGCCTGATTGTGCTCCAGGATGAGAGCGTCTTCGTCAAAGAGGGATGGAGAAAGCGGAAGCGCGCCGCAATCCCCCTCTGGAACAAGGTGCAGCAGCTTTTCGCGGGAAGACAGCGTGCCTCCCGCGCCGAGTATGCCGCTTTTCAAATCCTGCTGCGTGTCAAAGAGCAGCCTGCTCGAAGAAAGCGGGCAGTTGAATGCGGGGTGCGCTCCCAGAGAGAAATAGATGCGTCGGGTATCGCGGTTGTGCACGTGGAAGCTTACCGTCACCTTTCGTCCTTCAAGGCGGTAGCCCACGGCGAGCATAAAGCGGAATGGATAGTGTTCCTTCGTTGCAGGGCTGTCCTTGATGGCAAACCACAGCTCTGTAGGAGAATGGGCAAAAAGCCAGAATTCGCTGTCCCTTGCAAAGCCGTGCTGCCCAAGGGTGTATTTCTTGCCGTCATAGAACGACGTCTTGTCGCGGTAACTGCCCACTACGGGAAAAAGGACAGGGGCAGTCCTCCCCCAGTACGCGGGGTCTGCCTGCCACATATATTCATAGCCAGTCGCATTGTCCTTCACAGAACGAAGCTCTGCTCCCATATCGCTTACCGCCACCGTCAGCTGCTCATTGCTAAGGGTACAAATCTCCATAAAAACGAGTATATCACAAAGGCTGGCGCGTTACAAGCCGCGGAGCGCCGTCCCAGCAACCGCGCTCCGTTATTTCAGACCTTCACCTTGTCCAACACCTTTCCAATACTGTCATGAATAACAAGATCCGCAATTCCATCGCTCTCCGTAGCATCGCGATTGATAAGCACCAGATGCCCCCCATGGAAAGCATTGATAACCCCCGCCGCAGGGTACACCGTGAGCGAAGTGCCCCCGATGATGAGCATATCCGCCTCCTGCAAAGCCTCTATCGAGCGCCGCACCACATCATCGTCAAGGCTCTCCCCGTAAAGCACCACATCCGGCTTGATGATAGCCCCGCAGCCCTCCTTCTCGCAAAGGGGAACGCCCCTCCTGCCAAAGTGACTGCGCAGATAGTCCGCATCATAGAAAGTGCCGCAGCGCGTGCAGTGGTTCCTCAGCGTGCTGCCGTGCACCTCGAGCACATTCTTGCTCCCCGCTGCCTGATGCAGGCCGTCAATGTTCTGGGTGATGACGGCGGAAAGCTTCCCCTTCGCTTCAAGCTCCGCTAGCTTCTTGTGCGCGGCGTTGGGCTTTATGCCGTCAACAAGCAGCTTGGCGCGGTAAAAGCGGTAGAATTCCGTGGGATTTGCCACAAAAAAGTCCCCGCTCAAAATCTGCTCGGGAGGATATTTCCAATCCTGATGGTACAGCCCGTCCACACTGCGAAAATCGGGAATGCCGCTTTCCGTGGACACTCCTGCGCCGCCAAAAAAAACGATACGATGGCTTTCGTCTATAAACTGCTGGAGCAGTTCTGCCTGCTCCTTGCTTTCTGCCATACAGACCTCCTAGTCAAAGTTCCAGTTAAATTTTCGGCAATATTCCAGGAATTCTTCTTTAGGCAGCGGCTTAGAAAAATAATATCCCTGACAGTAATCGCAGCCGAGGGAAGCCACAAAATCCTTCTGAGCCTCAGTCTCAATCCCCTCCACCACAATCTTGAGGTTCATCTCCTTTATCATGCGCACGGTGTTCTGCAGGAAAATCCGCGCGGCGGCATTCTGTTCTGCCTTCCACAGCACGCTCTTGTCCAGCTTGATGATGTTGAAATCCATATTGAAGAGGAAGGACGCCTCGCCATGGTCAGCGCCAAAATCATCGAGGGAAAAGGCAAAGCCAATATTGTGCAGGTCCTGCATTATCTCCGCAAAGGTTTCCGTGCTGTTGACGGCGGAGCTCTCCGTAATCTCCAGATTGATGGAACTGGACGCTATACTGTAGTGCTCCAGCGCCCCCTGAAAGACAGCGGGCAGGTTCTTGTGCATACACTGCACGGCGGAAAGATTTACCTCGATGAAGTCAATCCCGATGGTGCGCACGGACTGGCGGGAAATCAGGTCGCACGCCTGCTTGAACACGAACTCGCCTATAGCGGTGATAGCGCCGCTCCGTTCCGCCACGGGGATAAACTCTGACGGGGGAATGGCGCCAAGGTCGGGGTCGTTGAGGCGCACGAGCGCTTCTGCAGAGCGGATTTTGTTCGCCTTCCTGTCCCAGATGGGCTGATAATACACCTCGAATGCGTTGTTTTCCAGCGCGCGTCCTATGGCTGTTTCTATGGCGCTCTGCCGCTGCATATATTTGAGCAGGTCATCGCGAACGATGGTCACGCGCTCGTGCATTCCTTCCCCGCTGCTGTCGAGCAGGGTGAGCAGTCCTTCGAGCGTTCCAATTTCAAGCGGTACGTCCACCACGCAGAGCTGTACTTTGAACGCCACGCCTATGTCTTTGTGCACCCAGTCCTTCGCAAAGGTGTTGTACAGCCCGTCCATCAGCGGCTTCAGGTCGTTGCTGTGCTCCTTCTCAAAGATGATAGCAAAGTTGCCGTTCTCGCAGTAAAAGACGCGCCTCCTGTCTCCCACCTGCTTCACCAAGTAGCGGGCAATGCTTGCCATCACCTCCTGCATAAAGTTCTCGCCGAGCACGGACATAAAATACTTGCGGTTCGTGAACTTAACGATGAGGAGGCTGTAGGGCGTCTGTATGTTGAGCAGCTTGCGGGTGCGCTGTATGAAGTGATGGCGGTTGTAGATTCCCGTCTCCGCATTGATGAGTTCATCTTCGTTCTCTATCGTCACCAAAAGGAAGAGGTAAACAAGGGACTGCGTGAACAGCATGATGAGGAACTGGGGACGCAGCGCCTGATGGCAGATTGCCATCACCCCGATGATGACGAAAGAAACGAGCGGAGGATACTGGTTTGCAGGGATGCCGCGCTTATAGCGCACGAGGAAGTACAGGCTGGCAAGCTCATAAGCGATGGACACGCCGATGAGCACCATCCTGAGCGGGCCATAGGCAAAGACAAGGCTGTCCGTATAGTACCAGACGGCATGGGTAAAGGAATTCGTTATGATGAGCAGCAGCTCTGCGACGACGGGCAGGAAGAACAGGATAAAGAAAAGCTTTCCGTACTTCCTCCGCACGCCCGTCAGGAAGAGGACGTAGGCGGCAAAGGTCGCGGGAACCATATATTCGAATACGAAATACACATAATTCGCCAGCTCCACCAGCACGAGGGGGCAGCGTTCCATATTCCGCAGCATGAGGGCGCTGGAAACATCCGCAATGACGGCGATGAGCCCGTTCAGCAAAAGCCCCAGCAAAAGCAGGTTCTGGGCACCCCGCATATCCTTTTTGAGGAAGAAGGTATAGATAGCGAATATATAGATGAAGAAGGAACAGACATCAAAATCAATTTTAAATACCGGAACCATACGTCACCTCCTGCCTGTATTTTAGCACGGAAAAGGGAGATTGTACATCGCTTTTTGAGTTTTCCACAGCTTTTGAATTCTTTCCACAGGGATAGAAAAGAATTCTTTTGTGCAAAGTGCATTAATTTGTGAATTCTAAATGCTTATAATACAAGAACTATTTTGATTTATCACATTTCCCTATAATCCGCGGGGATGCAAATCAGAACTGAATTCACCAGTTTTCCACAGATTTGGTGCGAATTTTGACTTAGTTATCAACAATCGTTACAATAGCGTTATGGCTACACAGAAAGCACGGAGCGCACTCACCACGCTCTGCTATATCGAAAAGGACGGGTGCTACCTTATGCTGCACCGCACGGCAAAGGAAAACGACATTAACCACGACAAGTGGATAGGGGTGGGCGGCCACTTTGAGGAGGGGGAAAGTCCCGAGGACTGCCTGCTCCGCGAGGTGCGGGAAGAAACGGGGCTCACGCTCACGTCCTTCACTTTCCGCGGTATCGTCACCTTCGTTGCGGAAGGCGCTCCGGTGGAATATATGTGCCTCTACACCGCGGACGGCTTTACCGGCACGCTCCACCCCTGCGACGAAGGCACGCTCGAATGGGTCCCCCTGTCACAGATAGAAACGCTCAGCCTCTGGGACGGCGACCGAATTTTCCTCCGCCTGCTCGCCGAGGACGCCCCCTTCTTCTCGCTCAAACTCGTCTACGATGCAAAGGGGGCGCTCAAAGAAACAATTCTGAACGGAAAACTGTAACTTGCGGGCTCGTCGTTTGTATTCTATAATAGAGACTACAATCTTATACTACTGCTCCCGTCCGCCACGAGGATTTTCCAAGATACGAGAGCGCATATTTCATTGCCGGCAGCTTCCTTGCAAATGTCGCCTGCAATACACCGTTCAGATAGATAGAAACCTTGCCTTTATCATGCTCATAGACGTAGGCAAAATGGAACAGCCTATTGGCATAGCCATCGATAATCTTGTAGGAACCGTGCACATCGAAATCAATACTCTGGGAACTGTCCTGCCTGTAAAGCAGTATCCTTGTCCCGCTTTCTGCCGAAGCATTGAATTCAAATATCCTGCCGTACAGACCGCACTTTGAATCCATATACGCCCAGCCGTCGATGGTAAAATCCTTACCGCCAAGCGTTATGCCGTTTTCCAGCTGTAAATACGAATTGCCGTCCAGCTGCAGCGAAATTCCTCCTTTTGTTGTTTTCCCTCCGTTATCTATTATAACACAGATTATCCAGCAGATGTTACAAAACCATTTTATCTGATTTCATCATTATTTAGAGCAGATTGCCAGATGAAAATTTCCCGTAAACCCATAGAAGGCGATTTTCATTTACGCCATAAAACATTCCGTCTCAGGCTTTAAAACAAAATATCTTAGCACATAAAACAAACTGTTTTAGCACGTAAAACAAAACGTTTTAAGCGCTAAAACAAAACGTTTTAGATAAAAAGCAAGCCCCTCAATGCCGAGCCATAAAATCCCCATTGTAGACACACCCCCCGCTTTCTGCTAAAATAAGCCCAGCTTTATCGATATCATAGAACTATAGAGGATACCATGCCAAAAATAGAAGTCAACGAAAAACTCTTCTTCTCCATGCTTGGAACAAGCTACGACTACGACACGCTGGAAAAGAAACTCACCTTTGCCAAGGCTGAACTCGACGAAAAGCCCGATATGAACGATGCCGAAGACAAGCGCGTCATTAAGATTGAATTAAACGACACGAACCGCCCTGACCTCTGGTCAACCGCAGGCCTTGCACGCTGCCTGCGGGAGCACGAGGGAGCCGCGCACAAAGACTACCAGAGCTTTTTGAGCGGCAGGGAAAAATCCCCCGATGCAGCCGGACGCCGAATCATCGTGGACGAAAAGCTCAAGGACATCCGCCCCTACATCGTCTCCTTTGTGATTACGGGCAAGGCAGTCACCGAGCCAATGCTTCTGGACATCATACAGACGCAGGAAAAGCTCTGCTGGAACTTCGGACGCAAGCGGAAGACCATAGCGATGGGCGTTTACCGCGAAAAAGACATACAGTGGCCCGTGCATTACGACGCCGTGGACCCCGACAAGGTATCCTTCACGCCCCTGCAGGGAGAAGGCGAGGCAACATGCCGCAAAATCCTTGAAGAGCATCCCAAGGGAAAGGACTACGGCTGGATTCTCAGCGGCTGCCCCCTCTTCCCCCTCCTGCGCGATACCAGGGGAGAAGTGCTCAGCATGCCGCCAATCATCAACAGCGCAAGCCTCGGACAGGTTGCCGTGGGTGACAGTGACCTGCTCGTGGAGCTCACCGGCACGGATATGGAGAGCCTCCTTTTGAGTGCGAACATCGTCGCCTGCGACTTTGCCGATGCGGGCTATACCATACTTCCCGTTGAAACGCAGTATCCCTACGATACGGCGTTCGGGCGTGCGTTCTGTGCCCCCTACTACTACCAGCCCACAACGGACGCGCATCTTTCTTCTATTAATAAGACGCTCGGGCTGCAGTTTACTGAAAGCGAAGTGATCGATGCCCTCTCCCGCATGGGGAGCAGTGTGCGCTCGCGGAAGGAGGGGGATGACGTCATCTTCACCGTTTCTCCCGCCCCCTACCGCAATGACTTCCTGCACGAGGTAGATGTCATAGAGGACGTGATGATTGGCAAGGGGCTTGATTCCTTTGCTCCGGAAGCTCCCTCGGACTTTACCATAGGGCGGCTTTTGCCCGTCACGCTCTACAGCCGCAAGGCAAAGACCGTCATGACGGGGCTTGGCTATCAGGAGATGATTTTCAACTATCTCGGTTCCAAGAAGAACTATATTGACAAGATGAATATAGACGGTTCCACGGTGATTGAAATTGCAAATCCCATGAGCGAGAACTATCAGTTCATCCGTCCTTCCATCATCGCCTCTCTCCTGGAAGCGGAAAGCCAGAGCGCAAACGCGGTGTATCCCCACAAGGTATATGAAATAGGCAAGATTGCATTCATTGCGCCCGAGGAAAACACGGGGACAAAGACTATTCAGAGCCTTGGCTTTCTGACTGCTTCCGGCAATGCGAACTTCAACGATGCCGCGAGCGAGGTAAGCACGCTGCTTTACTACCTTGACCACAAGTATGAGGTAAGGGAAAGCGATGACCCCCGCTTTATTCCCGGCAGGCAGGCAGCCATCATGGTGGCGGGCAAGCAGGCGGGTATATTCGGCGAGCTGCATCCGCAGGTGCTCGAAAACTGGCAGATTGCCATGCCCTGCGTGGCGGGCGAAATTGACCTTGAATACCTCATGGAGGCAGAAGAAGCACGGGACAGCGCGGAAGCCAAGCCCGCACAGGCGGCACAGCCTGCTCCCCACGCTCCCGCAGCCAAGGAGCCGCACCTTGCGGAAGACCAGGTGGCATTCTTCAACAGCTACATAGACCTCCGCGTGGCAAAAATCACCAAGGTGGAGCGCAATCCTCAGGGCGAAAAGCTCTACATCGAGCACCTTGACGACGGCAGCGGAACGGAGCGCATCATCCAGTCGGGGCTTGTTCCCTACCTGCGCGAGGACGAGCTGCTTGGCAAGCATATCATCCTTGTGGCAAACCTTGCCAAGCGCAAGATGCGCGGGGTGGAAAGCCACGGGATGCTCCTTGCCGCGGATTACACTGAGGACGGCAAGGAATGCGTGGAAGTGCTGACTGCGCCCTGGGCTGCACCCGGCACTCCCGTCATTCCCGAGGGGGCTCCTGCTGCCGCGGAAAAGCCAGCAAAGATAGACATAGACAAGCTTGAAAAAGTGGAGCTAAAGCTCTGCGCCAAGGCTTTCCAGATTGACGGCGTAACGCTGACTGCCGCGGGGAAGGCTATCACCACCGAGAAGGCGAGCGACGGCGAGATACATTAAAATAGAACGGTGCTTTCGCCCGATTATAAAAAAGACTGTAGTGTTCGCTGCGCGAGCAATGCAGTCTTTTTTCTTTTCGGGCTACGTACCTTCACGCATATAAAGGAATGCTCTCGGTGGTGGCTTTTTTTTTTCATACGTGCTAGTATCAGCCTGTGATGACAGTGACAAAAGCCGTTGACTATCAGAAGCAGCTTGATGCGTTGCTTTCTGAATTGCAGAAAAAAGAAGAAAAGCCCTCTCTCTTGCTTCATGCATGCTGCGGGCCCTGTTCTTCGTATGTACTGGAATATCTTGCCAAGTACTTTGCTATTACTGTATTTTATTATAATCCAAACATTTATCCGCCTGAAGAGTATTTTCGCCGTCTGAATGAGCTTAAAAGCTTTTTGCCGCGCTTTCCCCCTGCACGGGAAGCGGCGGTAAAGCTTGTTGAGGCTCCCTATATGCCGGAGGAATTCTACCGCGCCACAGGTGTCCTCGAAGAGAAAGGATTGCAGACGGAGCCGGAAAAGGGGGAACGCTGCCGCCGCTGCTATCTGTTCAGGCTGACAAAGGCGTATCAGTATGCGGCGCAAAGGGGATTTTCCTTCTTTACCACCACGCTTTCCATAAGTCCCTTCAAAGACGCAAAGAAGATAAATACCATCGGGCAAGAGCTCCAGAAGCTGAACAGCGAGGGACCGCAGTTTCTGCCCTCGGACTTCAAGAAAAAGAACGGTTTTTTGAGGAGCCTCCAGCTCAGCAAGGAATACGGGCTATACCGGCAGGATTACTGCGGCTGTTTTTACTCAAAACAGCTCAGCGAGGCAGAGCGAGAAAGGAGAAAATAATGGACGAAAACTTGATTCACGAGCGGGCAGAGCGTATCCGCGATGTTATACGATACTTACATCGTTTTAAGAATGCCTTAATTATATTATACATAGATGACAGGCTTATCGACTCTCCGCTCTTTTTGAGCCACATCAAGGATATTTCCCTGCTCCATCAGGCGGGGATAAAGCTCATCCTTGTTCCAGGAGCGGCAAAGCGGATTGACGAAATTCTCTCTACGGCTCACATCGAATGGTCCTTCCACGAAGGGAACCGCATCACCTCGCAGGAAGCAATGCCCCTCATCAAGATGGCGGCTTTTGATGTGTCCAACCAGATAATGACATCGCTTGCAGGAGAGAAAATCACCGCGCTGATCGGCAACTGGGTACGGGCGCGGGGAAAGGGTGTCATAGATGGCTTTGACTACGGAACGATCGGTGAAATAGACAAATTACAGATAAATTCCATTGAAACAGTACTCGAAAGCGGCTTCATTCCGATTTTTCCTTGTATTGGATGGAGCCTCGTAGGGAAGCCTTATAATATATCGTCCATTCATTTGGCACAACAGATAGCAATACATCTTCACGCGGACAAACTCTTTTATCTTATACCAAATGCCAGTATCAATAGCAGCAATTTCACTATTCCTGCTTCAATCGGACTGTCTCCCGATGGTACAATTTCTGCTATGAATAAGGAAGAGGTAAATACATTTT
Organism: uncultured Treponema sp.; assembly: GCA_937885235.1. Taxonomy (GTDB): domain Bacteria; phylum Spirochaetota; class Spirochaetia; order Treponematales; family Treponemataceae; genus Treponema_D. Next base: position 13,574 of record CAKZZK010000047.1, on the reverse strand, counting down.
TGGAATTAAACGAGCATTTGGTAAATTCAGTACAAAATAATCCCTCATCTACCGAACGATGGGAAAATTCAGAGGATATGTTGCTTCGCAAGAAGATTTTTACTTTGCTTAAGATTGCAAGGGATGCCTGTGACTTAGGGGTGACCCGCGTTCATCTGCTCAATGGCTCTTTGGACGGCACTATTTCTTGCGAAATATTCAGCGATTTTGGTTCTGGGACAATGATTTATGCCAATAATTACGGAAAAGTACGGGATATGATCCACGATGACATTCCTGCTGTCCTTTCGCTCATCAGGCCCTTTGTTGAGCAAGGAATATTGCTTCCTCGGACAAAGCAGATGCTTAGCGACCAGTGCAAGCATTACATAGTTTATGAACTCGATGGTGCCATCCGTGCCTGCGCAGCGCTCATTCCCTATAGCGACGGACAAATGGAGATTGCTTGTGTCGCAGTAGACAAGACATGCTCTCATATCGGTATAGGTCCTAAAATGATTTTGTTTCTCGTAAAACGGGCACAGGCTAAGAATGCAAAAAGTATATTTCTGCTCACGACACAGACAGCAGATTGGTTTGAAAACTTGGGCTTCATCGCGTCTGATATTTCTACTCTCCCTGAAGAAAGAAAATCATCATGGTCATCCAAGCGAGGTTCAAAAATACTCCGCTTTCACGAAACAAAATAAATTTGGAATGAATACAGAGGCTATTTCAGATCTATTCAGAACTTGAAATTGTCTCTGTATATTTAAAACATTGTGTTTCACGTGAAACAATGACAATAAGTTTCACAATATGAAGCTACTTCTTATTAACTTAGACATATATTGATTAATATAATTATCGCAATTAAAATGAAACAGTCAAACTGCTCTCATTAAACTATTACGGTTTTAGATAAAACAGTAACAATAAACTTTCTCATAGCAGTATGGAAGATAACATAGAAGTACTGATTGAGATCCTCTATATTAATAAACATATTAGTAAAATTCTCCACAAATTTTCCACAAAGGTAGTAAAGAACAATTTACTTCTACACAAAGATAAATTCTTATACAGAAAGAATTTACAAACAACAAAGCAAAATATGTGGAAAAAAGAGAAAACTTTTCCACAAATAACCCAATAGTTCAAAGCTTATCGTAGTATGTTTTAAATGCTCTATACAAATCGAAGTTTCAAAGAAGTCGTTCAATACTGAATAATTATCCCATTTTTTACAGATACAATAGAAAATCCTTAAATTACTTAGATACATAGAATAAAAATATATCACGTGGCAACAAAAAGGAAGTACCACGTGATAATCACTATCACCAAGTACTTCCCCCACAATTATTTTTCAATCAAAAAAGCAAAAAAGCTTTCAGAAATTTTTGCAAGCTACCGATAATAAATTCCTTTATTCATGGTAACTATTCAGCACTAAAAAAACAAAAAAAGGTCATTACCCACTGTTTGAAAAAATTCAAATGTGATAGAATTACTAGCAGTGGGAAGATGACAGATTCAGAAATCATAGAGATGCTGGAACAGCAGAATGACTTTCTTCACGGAAAGACGAAATAGGTTCACTCATCCTCAGACAGGCTTTTCACATACCTGACGCTGAGCGAAAAACGGGAAAAAGCCGGTATAGAAGGAAACGGAGTTCTTCCGCTTTTCAAGGAAATTGCAGTCCACGACTGCTGGAAGCCGTACTGGCAATTCCCGGATGTGAAACACGGAATCTGCGGAGCGCATATCCTGCGGGAGCTTATCGGGTGATTGAGAGTCATCCGGAACAGAGATGGGCAAAAATGTTCCGCGATATGCTCCATGAGCTTCACCGGCTCAAAAAATCTTATGCCGGCTGCGGGCGGGCAAAGCTTGATACCTGCTATCCTGATTATTATGACCTGAAATATGACGAAATAATCAGGATAGCAAGGGAAGAAAATCCTCGCCAGTTTCCGCCGAAGTAAAACGCGGCAGAAAGAAAAAAGAGCCGGGTGATATCTTAAAATCCGCTCTTACATTGATTCCGCAGGAAAGCATGGAGTCAATGCATTTGAAGCTGTAACACTGGCCTTCACAGACTCTCCTGCTCTTTGCTTTGGATTTTAGGTGCTGATATAGTTACAATTTCTTTACATTTATTATGCGTTTTGTGTCGATTTTTGCATCCCTTTCCTGACTATCATAGTATGGAACAAACACAGAAACAGGACACAATTTTTTCAGACGACGAGGTGCGGCGCGTAGCTCAGAACGTATTCCGTGTACCGCAACTCTATCCGTGGCAAAAGCTTGCTGTTGCCAACATTCTGGAAGCAGCGGGCAGCGAAGAAAGTCCATACAAACGGCAGATAGTGCTGCTGCCCACCGGCTCGGGTAAATCGCTGTGCTTCCTCATTCCCGCGCTCCTTCTGGACGGACCCACGCTTATCATCTACCCCCTGCTCGCGCTTATGGCGGACCAAGAGCGGCACATCAGGGAGGCGGGCATTGCGAGCGTCACCTTCAGGGGCGGGCAGACAGCAGAAGAGCGGGAAGCCTGCTTTCACCAGATTGCCAACGGGACAAAGCTCATCATTGCAAATCCTGAAGTGCTCCAGAGCGCAGCACTGACAGAGCGACTTGCCCGCTGCCGCATAGCCCACGTTGCGATTGATGAGGCGCACTGCGTAAGCGAATGGGGAGACAGCTTCCGCCCATCCTACCTCGCGCTCGGCGGCATCATAAAGAAACTGCATGTGCCTGTGGTGACGGCGTTCACCGCGACAGCTTCTCCCCGAGTGCTGTCGCGCATGAGCGAACTGATCTTTGATGGCAGTGCGTACATACTGAGGGGAAAGGGCGACAGGCCCAACATACGGTACCACGTCATCAACTGTTACGACAAGAAAAAAGAAGCGCTCCGCCTCTCGCTTACGGCGGAAAAGCCCCTGCTCATCTTTTGCGGCACACGGAGCAAGGCAGAAAACATGGCGCGGGAGCTGGCGCTTTACTACGGCGAAGACGCGGTGCGTTTCTACCATGCGGGATTAACGCGGCAGGAAAAAAGCAACATAGAACGCTGGTTTTACCCCAAGACGGACGGTATTCTCTGCGCCACGGTGGCATTCGGCATGGGGGTGGACAAAAAAGACATCCGCACGGTCATACACCTCGAAGCAAGCAACACGGTAGAAGCCTACGTGCAGGAAGCGGGACGGGCAGGCAGGGACCATGGTCCCGCAAACGCCTATCTTCTGTGGAGCTTTACGGACTCACAGACGGCATCCCCCTTTGCCCGACGCTATGCCGAAAGCAAGACTTGCCGCCGTCAGCTTCTATTGGATGAGCTTGGAGCTGAAAAAACGGTGTGCAGCGGCTGCGACATCTGTATGCGCCACGCGCCTGCCCCTTTTGCGCGGGATGCAGGGCTTGCGCTTTCGTTCATCCGCTCCCACCGCAAACTGTATGACAGGATGGAGCTCTCGGAACAGCTTATGCGTCTCTTCAACAGGCAGGACGCCGCGCTCTACCACGCGCATATCTGGGAACACAGCGACATTGACTGCATCCTCTCGCAGCTAAAGGCGGCAGGGCTTATCCACAGCTGCCGCTTTCCATGGCAGGGGAAAATAGCTCCCACGGGAAAGAGGCAAGCTGAATAAAAACAAAAAGCGGACGGCATTTTGTCCGTCCGCTTCGCTTATTTTTTATTCCTCTTCGGTAGGAGCTTCTTCGCCCTCCTCGGCCGGCTTAGGCGGCGGCGGAGCAGCAACGACCTTTTTCTTTTTAGGCACCTTCACCTTCTTTTTATATCCCACGACATAATTGGCAAGCGCAATGACTACCACCATCAGCACAGTGACAGCTATGACGCGCGGGTCTTTGGCAACCTGAAGTGCCAAATTAATAAAGCCTTTTTCCATATATTCCATATCGGAAGGCGGTTAGGCTTTCTTTACCCCTTGACATATAGAGTGTTTTACATCAAAATTTAGCCATCATATGCAGGGCTTAATCCTAAACGGCGATAAAAACATATTTGAAGTGGAATGTGACGACGGCTTTATCCGCGACTGTTCGATCAAGGGCAAAATCCTGAAATCAAACACGGCATATTACAATCCCATCGCTCCCGGCGACATTGTGGATCTTGACGATGCCTCGCTTGAAGAAGAAAAGGGGCAGATTGTAAGCATACAGCCGCGCAGGAACGAGTATGTGCGTTGGAACGTCAAAAAACGGCTGCCCCAGCTCCTTGCGGCGAACCTTGACCACTTGCTCATCGTCACCACCCCTGACCAGCCCCCCTTCCGCCCGCGCTTCATTGACCGCGCGCTCGCTCAGGCGGAATACCAGAAAATCACACCTGTCATCGTCTGCAATAAATATGACCTGCCTGCGGCAAAAGAAGACGCCTTCCAAGAGCAGCTTGATGTATGGGAAAAAGCCGGTTACACGCTGCTGAGGCTGAGCGCAAAGACCGGCGAGGGCATGATGGAGCTTGCAGCTCTGCTCAAGGACAAACTTACAGCCCTCGTGGGGCAAAGCGGCGTCGGTAAAAGCTCGCTTATCAATGTGCTTGACAACAATGTGGTGCTCAAGACGGGCAGCCTGTCGCAGAAATATGGTCGCGGCTGTCACACCACCACCAAGGGAGCACTCATGCACATCATGCTGGATGAAGCCCTCACCGGCGGCATCCGCGATGTAACCGCAGACATCATCGACACCCCCGGCGTGCGCCACTTTTTGCTTCACGACATTTCAGCAGACAACCTTGCACTCTACTTCCGCGACTTTCTCCCCTACCTCGGCAAATGCACGTTCGGCATGAGCTGCACGCATCTCAGCGAAAAAGGCTGTGCCATACAGCAAGCTGTCGCCGACGGACACATCAGCCCCCTCCGCTATGAAAGCTGGAAACGCATCAGCGAGGAAATCCGCAACGGCACTTGGGAGGATTAAGGCAGGCAGTTCCGCTACCGCGCCGCATCTCGGAGGACTTTTCCAAAATGGCGCAGGTAATCAATGAAGGATATATACGATAAAACAACGCAGAGTGCATACAGGCAGAGCCCTGCCTTGTAAAAAGCATCCATATTAAGTTGCCATAGCTCAGCAAGATTGCTTCTGACAAGGGCTACCTGAGCAAGAGACACAAAGCATGCCGCCACATACATCACGGTCTTGAGTTTGCCCCCTTTCCGCGCAGCAATCGCCGTTCCCTGCTTTGCCGCTACCATACGCAGGAAATTCTGGCTGAATTCACGGTAAAGAATCAGTATATAGAAGACAGGCGGCATATATCCGGCAAAGACAAAGCAGGTAAATGTGGAAAGATGCAGGAAGACATCTGCAAAAGGGTCAAACATCTTGCCGAAATCGCTTACCTCGTTGTGCTTGCGGGCAAAATGCCCGTCAAGAAAATCCGTAAACTCGGCAAAGGCAAGCAGGGGAATAAGTATACATACAGAGAGCACCGCCCCCGCACTCCCTGCCGGAAGGTGCAGCCACTCCGGCAGAAAGAACAGGATGAAGAATACAGGTGCCAAAATTATTCTGGTCAATGTAAATTTGTTTGAGGTTTTCATTGCTTTAAGTATACTGTATTACAGACTTTTGTCTATACTCCGCATAATTGAGCCATCATTGGTATGTCTTGAAATCCTGCACAATGCTGATGGAAGAGCGGATTTCGCAGCTGGGCAGAATCTTTGCGGCAGTCTGGACTGCACGCTCGGCGAGCCCCTGAGAGTCCGCAACACCCTGCAAGGTGATGACATTACCGTCAACCACTGCGCGCAAGAAGTTGATGTTAAGGTGGAAGTCAAAGATAAGCTGGTTGACAAGGCGCTGTCCCCTGAGACGCTGCTCCACCACCTGCTTGCCGTCAGCCTCTTTCTGGGGCGTAATGTGGATTTTTACCAGATCATCGATGAGCTTTACCGCCTCGTCTATGGAAAGAATGCTTGTGTTCAGCGTAAGCAGATAGTGCTGGGGATCCTCATTCTCCATATTGAAGAAACTCTTGTGGAAGCCCTTCCGGTTGGAATCGCTTTCATCAATGCGCGACTGCGCCTGTTTGTCGTTCCAAGAAAACTCGTTTTTAAGCCGTTCAAGGCGCACGCCGTCCCGCGAAACAAAACGGAGCGCAATAAGGTTCGGGACATCTTCCAAAATGGAAAAGGCACCGCGGCCTATGAGGATGCAGTTCCCCTTGTCAGCCTCTTCGAGCACAGCATACTGCAGGTAATTCAGGTATTCGTCCCTGTCCTTCATCAGGCTGGCAAAAAAGCCCGGCTTGCGTTCATCATACTTCGAGAGCTTTGCCTGCGGGAAGCCCAGCTCCACAATCCGCTTCTCTATCTGCCGGCGGTCAACGAACGCATATCCCGTTTTTTTTGCAACGGCGGTGGCAATCTCATCCCCCAAAGCAGCAACCTGTCTCGAAATAGTAATAATGGCCATGGCATCCTCGCTTCTATTTTATGTGTATTTACGTGTATATACCCATTATAAACAAGAAAAATCATTTATGCAAAATATTTTTTTAACCAACAGCCATAGCGGGACGGGGCGCTATGGCAGGCAAGATGCGCTGAATAGAACTGATGAGATCCGCCAGATCACCGATAGAATCCTCCAGATTGAGGCGATAGAATATCTGGGTGCCCACCTTCACGGGCTTCACCAGCCCGCTGTCCTTAAGCACCTTCAGATGGTGGGAGATGGCAGGACGGGAAAGATGGGACTTAGCGCTTAAATTGGTAACATTGATGCCATTCGCGTCCTCAACGCTTGCCTCTGCCAAATCAAGAATGAGCTTCTGCCGCACTTCGTCTCCGAGCGCAATAAAGAGGGGGGAACAAGAACCGAATAAGACACTGAGGCGGTCCACTTCCGCCTTGTTTAGCATATCGTTTGCCACAGCCATCACTCCTTGGTAAAATTTGCCCTATATACAGGCAATTTCATCATAATTTGTAACGCAATGGCTGTCAATATGTTTAATCAATTAAACAGTCAAACATTTAAACATTTTTTTCTCAATTTCTGTTGACAGCGTAATGCAATATCGTTATAGTTATGTTCATAAGTTTAATTATTTGAACAAATAAAGCGAGGTTTTACAAAAAATGAAATTTGTAAAAGCATTTTTCAAACATCCATGGATCATCATCATAGCCTGTATTGCCGTCACGGGGGCGACAGGCTTCTTCCTGAAAGATCTCGAAATGGACAATTCCACCCGTATGTTCTTCCCCCAGAAGGATGTGTCGTACAAGAGGCTTGAAGACACAGAAGACACCTTCGGCAGTATGCTTTCCATAGGCATAAGTCTGGAAGCAAAGAACGGTTCCATTCTGACGCCTGAAAACATCGACGTGGTGCGGAGCATTACGGATCAGGTGCTTGACCTGCCTGATGTGGAAGACGTAGACTCCCTGACGAACATTGACTTTGTATGCGATCAGGACGGGGCAATCTCTGCCACGCAGCTGATTCCCGACACCTACACAGGTTCTATAGAAGATATTGTGCAGCTTGCGGAGCGGCTCGCCGAGTGGAGCGACATGTACAATCGCGTGCTCATCAACGATTCCAACACCGCCACCCAGATGCAGATTTCCCTGCGTCCCAAGAGCGACATACAGCTTGCCTACAATGCAGCAGAGGAAGCACTGAAGACTGCAAAAGAAAACAATGCGAGCGCCGAAGAGATTGCCCAGCTGACGGCTGATTTTAAGGCGGCAAAAAAGGCAAAGCGCCTTGCCCCTCCAGACTCAAAGCGCCAGCAGGACACGCTTGCCGCCGTCCGCAAGATAACGGAGGCTGCCTGCGATGGCCATGCCCTGAGCTACAAATTCTATGGCGACCCTGTTGTTTCTGACAACTCAAAGAGCTTTATGCTTTCTGACTTGCTCCGCCTTATTCCACTCGTCGTTGTCGTCGTCATCATCACGCTCTATCTGAGCTTCCACACGGTTGACGGCACCATCCTGCCCTTGCTCACCGTGCTGATGTCTACCATAATGTCCTGCGGCCTCATGGGATTTTTCCACTTTACCTTTACGCTGGTGGCAAGCGTCATTCCGGTAGCGCTGATTGCCGTCGGTTCCGCTTACGGCATCCACGTGCTCACGCACTACTATGTGGCGCTGAACGAGGTGAAAGGCGAGATAACGAAGGAAATCTACGAGGATGCCATATTCAGAGGGCTGAAAGAAGTCTTTATCGCCGTCCTGCTTGCGGGCGTGACGACCATCGTGGGCTTCATATCCCTTATCACCAGCCCGCTTGAACCGCTGCACAGCTTTGCTATCTTTGCTGCGGTAGGTGTGGCGCTCTCGCTCCTGCTGTCAATCACCTTTATCCCTGCCCTGCTTCTGGTTAAATCATACAAGAATGTCCGCCGCCGCAATCACATCGAGCAGCTTACCGACAAGGTGCGCCAGCGGATTGACCGTGCCCAGCAGTTACGCGGCGGACGCTCAGAAAAAGAAGCAAGCGGCGACACATTGTATGTCATTTACAAATTCTTCTGCGGCACGAAGGTGCGTCTCGTCATCACATCGCTTGCCATCATAGTGGCATCTATTACGGGGCTTATGAAGCTCAAGATAGATACCTCGCTCATCAGCTACTTTCCCAAGACGGCGCAGCTGAGGAAGGATATTGACTACGTAAACGAGCACTTTGCGGGAACAAACAGCGTTTACTTCAATATCACGGGGCAGGAAAAGGGCGACATAACAAATCCGGAACTGCTCAAAGCAGTGGACGAGCTTGAAGAGTATCTTGAAGACACCTACCCAGAGGTGGGAAAGGTCGTTTCGCTTACCACCTTTATCAAGAGGATCAACCAAGTCTGGCACGTGCCTAATACCGAGGGCGAGCCTCTTGAAGAGACTGCTTCCTTCGATGACGGCGAGACTCTTGACAGCTGGGGTGATGATGCCGCCCTCGATAGCTGGGGCGATGACTTTGCCTCTGCGGATTCAGAGGAAAGCGGCGATCTTGACAGCTGGAGTGACGAGTTTGCTTCTTCCGACGATGATGAACTTGACAGCTGGGGCGACAGCAGCGATGAGGCGGGCGATGACTTTGAAGACCCGAACATCGTCTATGCGCAGCGCCTGAGCGAAAGCATGACCACCAAGCAGGTGCTCGACTGGATCAATCAGGCGTATGTGGCTGCAGGCGGCAAATATGCCACCGTGGAGGGCATCATAAACATACTGATGAGCCAGCTCAACTACAACGGGCTTGCTTACTATGAAGTACCCTACAATCCCGACAAGTATCCGGTGGCAACGCGCGAAGAGCTCAAAGGCGTGGTGGATAACTACCTTACGCTGCTGAGCGGCTCCCTCGAGCGTTTCATCGATGACGACATGAGCCCCAAGCAGATGCGTATCACCTGCCAGCTGAGAGAGCATTCCACCGAGGTGTCCGGCAGAATCATTGCGGACGTAAAGCGTTATGCGGCGGAGCACTTCCCCGAAGGCTACACGCTTGAAGCGACAGGTTCCGGCGAGATGGAATACACCATGACGAACATGATTGTTTCCAGCCAGTTCTCGAGCCTTGTGGTGTCCCTGCTGTCTGTGTTCATCATCATCACGCTGTCCTTCAAGTCTGGCTGGGCAGGACTGCTCGGCGCTGTGCCGCTCGGCTTTGCCATCCTGCTCAACTATATGACGATGGGCTTTGCGAAGATAAACCTTGACTTCATCACGAGCATCATCGCATCCGTGGTTGTCGGCGTAGGCATTGACTATACGATACACTTCCTGACCACCTACCGCGAGGAACGCGCCAAGACGCGCGACCTTGTGGAAGTGACCAAGCAGACCTTCAAGAAGAGCGGTCACGGCATTGTGACAAACGCGCTTGCTGTGGGACTGGGCTTCCTGGTGCTCTGCCTGTCAAAGTTCGTCGTATTGCGCTATATCGGCATTCTGGTGGCAATAGTCATGCTGGCATCAGCATTCCTTGCCATGACCATCATTCCCGGCATCCTGAACCTCACCGACCCGAAGTTCATGCGGCCGAAGAGTGAGCCCAAGGTAGAAGTCGTGCACGACGACGAAGAGAAAGTAGTGAGAATAAAAAAAAATCAAAAAATTAAACGGATTTTGTAACTTCTCAGGGTTTCATTCGTTTAATTTTTTGAACAGAGATGAGGGAAATCACTTGCCTTACAGCAGGTGCCTTCCCCCAGAACACACAAATACAATTTTAGTAGTAGAGGAGATACTAACTATGAAAAAGATTTCTAAGGTAATGACAATCGCAGCTTTGGCTCTGGTAATGGGCGCATCAGGTGCATTCGCTGACCAGCAGGGAACCGACATCATGCAGAAGTCCCTCGATGTGGAGAAGCCCAAGTTCACCCACTCCATGGTAGAGATGGTCCTCGTGGAGAAGAACGGCACAAAAGAAGAGCGCATGGTGGAAGAATACGGACGCAACCACGACGATGGCAATGGCAACAACGTTACCGATGTGGTCATGCTCTTCCTCTCTCCCGCAAACGTAAAGGGCACCCGCTTCCTGCAGAAGGAAAACCATGGTAAGGACGATGACAAGTGGATTTACCTTCCCTCGCTCAAGAACACCCGCCGCGTGAACTCCAGCGAAGGTTCAAAGTCCTTCATGGGCACTGATGCCACCTACGACGACCTTTCAACCCGCGAGATTGACGAGGACGATCACCAGTATGAGGGCGAGGAGACCAAGAAGGTTGGTTCCGCCACCTACGAGTGCTACAAGGTGAAGGAAGTTCCCTACGACAAGAAGAGTAGCCAGTACAGCTACCGCATCACTTGGGTTGACAAAGAGACCTACGTGCCCGTGTACACCGAGATGTACGACAAGAACGGCAAGCTGATCAAGGTGCTCGAAGTGCCGGTCATCAAGAACGTGGACGGCTATACGATCACCATGGCGACAAAGCTCACCAACGTGCAAACTGGTCACTACACCACGCTTACCATCAAGAAGCTGCAGCTGGACAAGCCAATTCCTGAGCGCGTGTTCACCTCTTCATTCCTGAACACCGGTAAGTAAGTTTCAAAAACCAATTCAGCCACGATATGCTGTGTATCGTGGCTGAATAATTTATGACACAGCTATTCAAAAAGCGTGGAGGATTTCCATGAAACTAAAAAGACTTCTTGCAGCGGCATCTGCCCTCCTCTTGGCAGCAGGTACACAGGTCTTTGCACAGGATGATGACTGGGACTGGAGCTTTGACGATGACGACTCATCCAGCAGCAGTTCCAACGACGATTTTAGTTCTTTTGATGATGAAAGTAGCGACGATGATTTTTCCTCATTTGGAAGCGATGATGATTTCTCTTCCTTTGGCGATGATGATGATTTTTCTTCGTTCGGTGACGACGATTTCGGCAGCTCCTTTGGCGGAGATGATTCCGGTTCTTCCCTGCCCATCACCTTTACCGGCGATTTTTCGCTGGACACACGCCTTTACTTTGCACAGGATGATTCAGAAAATTTTTTAAGCAGTTATTTCAGCGACCCCAAGGCTGCTACGGCTATCAGGATTGGCAAAAAGGATGCCGACGGCCACAGAATAGGCATAACTGATTCCACGCTCAAAGCCTTCCCCAAGGCAAAACTCGGTGTAGAATACTCCGGTTCCTCGGCGGATGCTCTGCTCACCGTCAACCTCACCAAGGAAACGCTCACCGACTACAAAGAGGACATCATCGACGAGCTCATCATACGGGGCTACTTTCTTGACCGCCACCTTGTTCTGGAAGCAGGCAAGATGAAGGTTGTCTGGGGCAAGGGAGACAAACTGCACGTGCTTGACAACTTCAACGCAGACGACTACACGGATTTCATTATCCCTGACTATATAGACCGCCGCATCAGCACGCCCATGCTCCGCGCGGTATACTCCTTTGACAACGCCATTGCCATAGAGGGCGTGTTTACCCCCTTCCTGCCCAAGGACCGCTTTGCAAAGGAAGGTATGTGGGTGCCCGGCTCCTATGCCAAGCTCAACTACACAGTCAAAGACGCAATCATGTCGAATGTTTCTAGCGGCTGGACGAGTCTTGCCGAAGCCTCTTCTTTCGATGAGGACGACCTTTATCCGAATGTCTACAACCTTAAATACGCGCAGGGAGGCCTACACATTACAGGCACGGCGGGCATGGTGGACTGGGGCGCAAGCTATTACATCGGACGCTACAAGCAGCCGTCCGCAAATCTTGAAAATATGATTGTCTCTGTGATGACTGACAAGGCGGTGGAGGCACAAATTGCACAGATAAAGGCATCAACGACTATGACCGATGCACAAAAAAAGGCGTACATCTCTGCTGCACAGGAAAAACTTACCGCAATTGCCCTGCCGGAGCTTGACTATGACCTCAAGCAGACCGTCGGCCTTGAAGGTGCCACCGTGGTGGGACGCTTCAACCTGCGCGCGGAGGCAGGCTACAATATCACAAAGGATATTGCCGGAGACGACCCGTGGGTGCATAACAATTCCATCAGCTGGCTCGGCGGTTTTGACCTTGACCTGCCCATCAGCAATATCAACCTGAACGTACAGGAGACGGGAACATACATCCTCCAGAGCAGCAAGATAAAGAAGGGTACCTTCAAGGAATACGATGTAGACTACGACCCCAAGAACCGCTATACCAACAACAAGCTCGTGGTCAATATCAGCGACTCCTGGATGCACGACAAGGTAAAGCCCGAAATCACCGTGATGTGGGGCATTGAACGCGGAGACTTGGTCATTCAGCCAAAGATTTCCTACAACCCCACCCCGGAGCTGACGCTGAGCCTCAACGCTATGTGCATCTTCTGCCGCGATGAATACAGTGAATTCTCCTATTGGAAGAATAACAACTTTGTCAATCTCGGCGTAAGGTTCCAGTTCTAACAATATAGAAATATCATATCGGGGCAAATCCCTTCAAAAAGGGGTTCCCCGATATAACGGCGAATCTGCACATCCTACGAAGAAGAAATGCCGGCCGTATTCTGCGAGAATTTTTCGATACCCTGCGCAATCTGCTGCAGGTTGGAGAAAATCTTGTCACCCTCATAGCTGACTTTGCCTGCCTGATTCTGGATGTCAAGCGAGCTGTCTGCCGCTGACTGCGCAGAAACCATAAGGTTCTCAAAGCCGCCCTCAAGCGACTTCGCGCTCTTATAGCCCACGTCAATCTGCTGGGTCGCTTTCTCGCTGTTCAGGATGAGGCGATCGGAGGCCGTCTGTACTTCGTTGATGACGGTCTTGATTTCCTTGATGCTGTCGATAATGTTGTCCGACAGGCGGCGGATTTCCGTCGCAACGATATGGAAGTTCTTGCCAGCCTCGCCAGAACTGGTAGCCTCAAGCTCAGCATTGAACGCGATGATTTTTGTCTGGTCGGCAACAGTGCTTATGAGGCCCATAATGTCCCAAATACCGTTTATCTTCTTGTTCAGCTCCTTGATGCCTTCTATCGTGAGCGTGTTTGCGTTCCTGATTTCCTGCAGATCGCGCAGGTTGCTGCGCAGGGCCTCGCAGATCGGAAGAGCACACGTCTGAACTC
>CAKZZK010000046.1 GCA_937885235.1 uncultured Treponema sp. | reverse complement strand
AAGTTCTCTCCTTCTTCCTGTTCTGCTGGTTCTATTACACCAGCCCTCGAAGGATCAGCCAAAGCAAAAGTGACCTCATTGGAAGATATATTACTAAATATATCTAACAAGAACGTTGCCTTGAAACCGATGTTCATATTAGCTCCATTATAATGGCAACTCACCACTTCTTGGGCAGAGGTAGAGAAATCAATGTCTTGCGCAGAAAGAGTAAGCTTATTCTCACTAAGTGAGAGCTTCACTAAACTACTAGCTTGAGACGAGAAAATTGACACACGACGTACTGCACTTAAAACATTCTGACGATCAAGTGTCAATACAAATGGGTTATTCTGAGGGATGACAGAGGCATAATTAGGATATTTGCCTTCTATTAGCCGGCATACCAATCGATAATCTCCTGCAGAAATCATCGCATTGCGATCGTTGAAAGTCACTGTTACATCATTACCTTCTTTTGCCAACAAATTTTTCAGCAAACCTGCCGGTTTCTTTGGTAAAATAAATGCAGCCTGTCTATCACAATGAGCCACATTGGTACGGAAACGCACAAGCTTATGCCCATCTGAAGCCACAAAAGTGATGTCCTGCTCATTAATATCAAAATAAATACCATTCATCACTGGACGTAGTTCATCATCAGCTGTAGCAAAAAGCGTACAACTAATTGCCTTTTGCAACACATTGGCAGCTATATGAATCTGCACTGCATTCTCTCCCAATGCTAAAGGCAAAGGATAAACATCAGCATTTTGTCCCATTAAACTATAATGACCATTTATGTAGCTTACCGTCACTTCCAATGTTTCCTCATTAACTTCAAACGTGAGTGGTTGGTCAGAACCTTCACGCAAAGCATCAAGTAGAGTCCTTGCTGTAATTGCCAGTTTACCATCTTTTTCACTCTCAGCCACCTCCACTTGAGTTGTCATCGTTGTTTCCCCGTCGGAGCCAGTGATATACAAAGTTCCATCACGCAACTCAAATAAAAAGCTATCAAGTATAGGAATAGTATTCTTTGCATTAATAACACGACTGATAGCCTGAAGATGACCAGATAAGTCTGCACTTGAAACGATAAACTTCATCATATTTTTTCCGTTTTATAAAATCTAGTTCGTATACACGGTAAGCATTGTCTTTCTAAGCCCCGCAAGCCCAAAAGGACTTTCTGCAATTATGTCGGTATTATGGGCATTAAAACCAAAATTTTCCTGCTGGCAAATGGCTTTTATTGTTTCTGCCCACACGCGCTCTTCCAATGGAATGCGATGCACATTGTCGCACAGCACCCCTTCCTGCGGAATTGTGTCTGCAATGACGCTTGCGATCCCTGAGCATTGCGCTTCCAAAAGCGCAATGCTCAGCCCTTCAAAGAGCGACGGCATAAGAAAGATATGTTTTGTCTTGAGCAATGCGGGTATGTCGGCTACATTGCCAAGCAGGGTAACTTGGTTTTGCAACCCAAGCCGCCGTATTTTTTCTTCCAATGCAGGACGTAAATCGCCATCGCCCGCAATGGCGTAATGGAATGCAAGTCCGTCGTCCCGCAGGAGTTTCATCACCGCAAGGGCAAAATCATAATTTTTCTGCCGTGTAAGTCTGCCCACAGAAACCAGCAGCACGACGGCGGCATTCCGCTGTTGCACATCGCCCGCCGTTATTCTGTAGCGTTCCGCATCAATGCTGTTGGGAATAACGGTGTATGACTTAGAGAACAGCCACTTTCCCGCCGCATCGCTACAGGCAAGGTTTGTTACCGTATAATGCGCCAAGCGTACCTTATGGATATAATGCAACATATCAGCCACAGAACCGCTCCCCCGCGTGTTGTGACTGTGCACAATGATTTTTGCGCGTTTCATATAAGTTGCCGCAAACTGAATAGGCAAAAAATACGCAAGCGAATTGGCATGGATATGAATAAAATCGTAGGCATCTCGGTGCGCGGCAAAAAAACGCTTCATTTCCCTGTAGTTTTTTAACGGATGCTTCTGCCACGGGCTTGTGATAAAAATATGGCTCCCTCGCTCTGAAAAATAGGCTATTTTCTGCGCATCGTTTTCAGTCGTCCGCAACAAAAAATCAAACTGTATGCCGTCATTGCAAAGTGCTTTCTGCAAAGTTATGACAAAACTTTCTACGCCGCCAGTTTGCAAGCCGTTAAAGATGTGCAAGACTTTTTGCATTTAAAATA
>CAKZZK010000045.1 GCA_937885235.1 uncultured Treponema sp. | reverse complement strand
GTATGCCTGCAACCTTAAACCCTCGTTTTAGGGCTTAAGTTGATGATGTTAGGCTGCACGGGGGATTCCACCACATAGATGAGGGCAGAAGCCATCATCATCAGGAGGATGACGACGAACATGGTTGAAATAAGCTCCGAAGCCTTGCTCTTTATGACGGCGGTTATCTTTGCCAGCGCCGGAGTGTAGCGGTTGACTTTCAAAATCCTGAGCAGGCGGAACAGCGGCACTATGCGCAGGACTTGTTCATTCCGCGAAAAGAGGGAAACATAAAAAGGCAGTATGGTGATGAGGTCGATGATCGCAATAAACGAGCAAAGATATTTTATCCGCGCTTGCTTGGGGCTTCTCCTTCTGTAGCGGGGCTTTTCGGTTGCCGTCCAGATATGCAGGGCATATTCTATGGTAAACAGCGCAACCGACACGCATTCTACGACCGAAAGCGCAAGCTTTGCTCCCCGCGAAAGGGAAAAAGTCTCCAGAAAAGCAGAAGCTATGCTCATGCTCACGAGAAAAAGGATAAAGATGTCACAGGCACGGCTCGCCGTATGCACCCAATTCTTCTGTGATTCATCCGCTTTCTCTATGATGGCAAACACGCAACGCTTCACCGCGCGGTACTGAACAGCCTGCTTTTCATTCATACATACAGCACATTCTACCAGCGAAACGGCGGGGCGTCAAGGAAGCAGAAAGCAGCTACAGCATTGCCCCCATATCGGGCACGCGCTTGATGAACGGAACGTTATAGAGCACCGTCACGCTGTCGAGCACGACGGGATTTTTCCCGCTGCAATCCACAAGCTCCACGCGCCCCTTCCGCTTGCCGAACGAAGCAAGCTTCTTTCCGGGCAGGGTGGCGCTTGCATTTCCATCCTTTACGCCCGCCTTTAGCTCCGCAAGCAAGGTTTCAGAAGCATCATACAGACGAAAGCGCAGCTTTTTTGCCTTGCCGTACACACGCGCTTTGAACGTAAAGGCATCAAGAAGCCTGTCGTCCTCCAAAGGGGCAACAATGTAGCCGGAGACAGCCTCGCTGTGGGTAGCCGTCACCGCAGTGCCGGAAAGCTGCCGTGCAAAGGGCGAGGAAGCATCGCCATCTTGCAGACGGTAGTCCCCTATCTGGGAGGCAAAGACAGAACGGCGGTCATTGAAGAAACTGCGGAAATCCACCGCCATCTCGTGCTCTGTGCCGTCTGCCTTTATATACGGCTCATAGCACTGTTCCATGCTGAAATTTGCCCAAGTGAGGAAGTAAGCGACCTTGTGCGAGGAAAGGACGTCGAGCACCTCCGTGAACCACTTCTTCCGCGGATTGCCCTCCGGAAGAATGCCGCCCGCTCCTCCCGCATTGCCGGATATGCCCAGCTCCGTAAGCGCCGCAACCTTGCCATGGCTGGCGGCAAAATCCTCCAGAACGGCAAGCTTCTGCGACAGATCTGCCATCCAGCCGTCCCCCTCCTTCGGCAGCACGTGGTACATATCAAAGCCGATTATATCCACATATTCATCCCCCGGATAATACAGCGCGTAATCTGCCGTCGAGGTAAACGTAGTGCTCGGCCCATAGGCATAGATGATGTTGTGCAGCCCCCGCACATCGCGCATATATTCCACGGTAGAGCGGAAGAGAATTTTGAGCACAGACGGCGGGCAGGAGGCAGAACCCCACCAGAACCAGCCGCCATCACACTCGTGGAAGGGGCGGAAGAGTACGCTTATATGCTCCTTTTCCAATGCGGCGATATAGTCCGCAACCATGTCGAGGTATGCGGTATAGACGGCGTGAAGGTCTCCCTCAGGCGTAATGCGCCTTGCCACATCGCCAGAAAGGTCGTTGGGCGTATAGCCTGAAAAATCATAGCCATAGGCATACGCGCTGTTTTTCCCCTTTGCAAAGACCTTGGCAAAATTCGGCATGTGGCAGGACAGGCTGATAATCGAACCGTTGGCCGCCGCTTTCCTGCTGATGTCCATGAGCTTCTCAAAGCGGCGGGCGGAAGCAGCCTTATCCTGACCAAACGGCCCCAGCTCCGCGCCGGTAAGCGCAAGCGCATCCACCCCAAAGACGGCAGCGTTGTCGCGCACCATGTCATAGGTGTCAGATGCCCCGCCAAGCCATGTTGCCACCTTGCTTGTGTATTCATTCTGATGCCCGTAAAGTACATTTTCAGATTGTTCTATCTGACGCAGGTAGTAATACAGCGCCGCAGTTTCCGCAGCGGCATTTCCGTCCGCCATCTCCACATTAACGCCCCCCGCAGGAGCCAGCACCGCTGACAGTGCAAGCAAGCCCGCTACATTCCTCAAAACACACAGCTTTACCATGAAAACCTCCGTTTATATCATTTCGTATGCATCTTGTTGTGGAAGAGCCAGCGCGCAAAGTAGATGACAGGGGTGTCCAGAAGGCTTGTGCAAACATAGATAGCGTAGCCTGCCACAATGACAGAGATGAGCATCTTTGTATCGTAAATGCCCCAGAAAGCGAGGCAGTTGAAGAGCACGGTGTTTATGAGCTGGGCAGTGAGCGTGGACACATTGTTGCGCAGCCAGAGGAAACGCTTGCTGTCACCAAAGCGCGTGGTGGTCAGGTTCCACCAGAAGTGATATGACCACACATCGTACTTCTCGCTGACGGCATAGCCAAGCAGGCTGGCAAGCATGACCCGCGGCGTATTTGAAAAAACAGTCTTAATGGAAGGCATCACCCAGTCCGCCTCGGAAGGCGTATAAAGGAACCAGCTCTGGCTCAGGAGCACAAAGGCAAGGTTCGTGGCAATGCCAAGGTACACCGCCTTGTTTGCTTCCTTTTTGCCATAACATTCGCTGAGGATATCCGTCGCCACAAAGGTGGCTGCAAAAAGGGTATTCCCCAGCGTCTGATCCAAGCCGAACGCACGAATAAGGATGAGTACTTCGATGTTTGCGCTGATAGTTGTAAGCACCGTCCAGGCATACGCACCCGTTTTGGCAAACAGGCGGAAGAACACGAGCGCCCCCCAAAAACTGAGGAGAAGCGAAAGAACAAGAACTAACTCGTTGGGCATGATATTGCTCCGGAATAAAAATTTCCCGAAAACAAAAACAGTGAACCGTGGGCATAAGTCCGCGTACCGGGTTTTGTTTAACGTCAGGAGGGTTTATGAACTGACGGATCGGAATAGTACGACTATAGCGTATTTTGGCACTTGTGGCAAGATTAAGCAAAAAAGTACTTGATTAAAGCACCTTGCTGTTATATACTGCTAACTATAATACAGACAGGAGTAATGTTATGACATTTGATTGCAAGCAGTTGCTGATTGGCGGCCTGATTGGTGTCGCAGTTGTTACCTTCGTGCGTACGGCGACATTCCGCAAGGGCTGCGCCAAGGTGGTGGCAGCAGGCCTCCAGCTTAAAGACGATGCCTCAGAATTCCTTGAAAGCATCAAGGAAGATGCCGAAGACGTGTCTGCCGAAGCAAAACAGAAGAAAGCATGAATTTCTACGTAAAGCATTCCCTGCCGGGACGTATCCGCATCAGATACAACAAAGAAGAAGTCACTGCGCGTCAGGCTACGCTCGCGCAGAGTCTGCTTTCCGTACAGGAAGGAATGACAAAGGTGACGGTCAACTACATCACCGGCTCATTCCTTATCTATTATGATGAAACAGTCCTCAGCGTCAGGCAGATAAAGGCATACCTCATGGCTTTGTCTGCCAAATACCTTGACGATGAGGAAATGCTCAAATCCGTCGCAGAGCCGCCGCGGCAGGAAAGCCTCATAGAAACGCTGCTGTTCATGACGGCACAGCACTATATCAAGATGCTTCTCCCTGCCCCGCTCCGCATCGCATTCCGCGTGATGAGCCTTGCCCCGCGCATCTTAAAGGGCGCAAAGCAGGTGGCGCAGGGCAATATCTTCAAGGCGGACGTGCTTGACGCCACAGCAATCACGATGGCGCTTGCCACAGGGGATCCCAAGACAGCCTCGAACATCAATTTTCTGCTCGACATCGGCGAAACCATCGAAGATTTTACCAAGAAAAAGTCCTACAGCGACCTCGCAAACACCATACTTTCCGAAAATGACCTCGTACAGGTCGTAGAAGGCAAAACAGAGCGGACCGTTCCCCTGTATATGCTCAAGGCTGGAGACACCGTAGCGGTGCGCACCGGCGGCATGATTCCCGCTGACGGCACGATACTGAGCGGAGAGGCGCTCGTAAATCAGGCGACAATCACCGGAGAACCGCTTGCCGTGGAACGCCGTGAAGGGCAGAGCGTGTTCGCGGGCACCATCGTGCAGGAAGGCGAGCTCTTTGTCTCCGTGCGCGCGACGGGCAAACAGACCAAAGTCCAGAACATCATCTCGCTCATAGACAGCTCTCAGCAGCTCAAGGTTTCTTCCCAAATCCGCTCCGAGTATCTGGCAGACAAGCTGGTGAAGTATAACTTCATCCTTTCGCTCTGCACCTTTCTCCTTACGCGCAACATCACCAAGGTGATGGCAACCCTCATGGTGGACTATTCCTGCGCCATGAAGCTGGCAGCTCCCATCGCTGTGCTCAGCGCTATGAAGGAAAGCGCACAGCACGGCATCCTCGTCAAAGGCGGTAAATTTCTGGAAGACGCCTCCCGTGCAGACACCGTCGTGTTCGACAAGACTGGCACGCTTACCGCCGCCTCTCCCAAGCTCGCGAGGATTATTCCCTTCAGCGGCAAAAGCGAAGAGGAAGTGCTGGCAACAGCTGCCTGCCTTGAAGAGCATTTCGCCCACCCCGTCGCAAACGCCATCGTAGAGGCGGCAAAGGACAGGGCGCTGCAGCATCCCGAAGAACATGCAAAGGTGGAATACATTGTGGCGCACGGCATTGCCACCACGCTTTACGGCAGGCGACTGCTCATCGGCAGCAGGCATTTCATCTTTGAAGATGAGCATATACGGGAGCCAGAAAATCTTGGCACCATACAGCAGGAGGCAATACAGAGAGGAGAGTCTCTGCTCTATCTGGCGGAAGACGGCGAGCTGCTCGGCATCTTCGCCATCACAGACCCCGTTCGCTCCAATGCCGCCGATATCGTGCGGAGGCTGCATGAAAGCGGCATAAAGACCTGCACGATGATTACCGGCGACGATGAAGGTGCGGCGCGGACCGCTGCTACAGTCACCAAGATAGACCACTACATTTCCCATGCGCTGCCAGAGCAGAAGCTTGCCTACATCGAAGAGCAGCAGAAAGCGGGGCACAAGGTTATCATGATAGGCGACGGCATAAACGACGCCCCTGCCCTCGCGGCGGCGGACACAGGCATCGCAATGGGAGACTGCGCAGCAATCACGGGGGAAACGGCAGACATCGTGCTTTCTGCCGAAGACGGTCTGGAAGGGCTGTACAAGACGCGCATCATGGGCAAGCGGCTTATGGAGAAAATAGAGCGCAACAACCGCGGCATCATCGCGGTGAATTCCTCGCTCATCGTGCTGGGACTGCTCGGACTGGTGAACCCATCCCTTGCGGCAATCCTGCACAATTCGTCAACCATCATGTTCAGCGTAAAGGCGGCGCAGCCCCTGCTCAGGGAGTCGCACTGATGCAGATAAACTACTACCCCGAAACAGCCCGCATCCGTGTGCGGGATCCCATCCTGCGCGACGAGGAAATCCGAGGAGCTGCGCTCGGCGTGGTTAAGAAAATCTGTACAATAAAGACAGCTCAGTTCAACGAAAAGACAAGCAGCATATTGCTTGAATACGAGCACGACAGCCTGCCAATGGAAAAGCTGAACTCCCTCCTGCCGCTTGCCCGCAGGCTCCAGTCAAAAGTGACGTTCTATACGGCTAAAAAGAAGCCGGAAATCCTCAGCGAAATAGCGAAAATCGAAAGCGCAGTGAACAGCTGGAGCTAAAACGTTCCAATGCGTGCCACTTGCAACAAGCGCATTTTTACTATATGATACTTCATCATGGAAAAGCAGTTTCTTTCCCGGCAGCATCTTGAATCATTTTCAACGCAGGACCTTGTCGCCCTTGCGGATGATTACGGCATAGACATTCCGGAGAACTTGAACAGACGCTTTATAATAGAAGAAATTTTAGATTCCGTCGAAGAGATGGAGAACGTCCGCATTGCCAACGAGGATGTTGTTTATACTGATGGCAACTTGCAAATTGCCAGCTCTCTTCCGACCAGCTACAATGAAACAAGAATAAATGCGCTCTTCCACGATCCCGCATGGGTCTTTGTGTTCTGGGACATAAGCACAGCAGATTTAGACAAGCTCAAAAACGAAGCTTCGCTGAAAAACCTTTTTTTGCACGTTGTCTTCTTCGATTCCGAAACAGCGGAGACCCCTTCTGACACGATGGACATCAGGATTTCCCATGAGGACAGGATGCAGTACCTGCTCCTCCCTTCCAGCAAACGCTACTTTGTCATAGACCTTGCCTGCAATGCAGGAACGCCAAACCTGCAGGTGCTTGCCTACACCGAGCGGATGAAAATGCCGGAGGGAAGCCCTCTCATTTCATCTATGCAGCCGGGCAAAAAAGTGGACATGGCGCCCCTGATTAAGCTTTCCGGTATGGAAGAACTCCTGCGGGAGCATTATTTACAGCACAGAGAAGCCTTTAACAACCGATAATATAAGAGGGAGGGACAAGCCCAGACTGTCCCAATTTAAGGAATACAATATGTCAAAAAAAAACCTGCTGCTCGTCCTTGTCGCCGAACAAGGCTATATCCATCGTATGGATGAAAACGAAGATTTCATTTACGGCAATGAAGAGCTTTTTGTCTCCATATCAAACACCTATATCCCTCTGCTCAAGCTTTTCGCCCTGCTGGAAGAAGAAGAGATACCCTTCAAGCTGGGGCTCGTCCTGAGCGCTCCCCTGTGCACGCTTCTCGCCGACCCGCAAATTCAAAAGCAGTATATAGACTGGCTTGATAAATGCATCGCGTTCGGTGAGCGGGAGCTGCTGCGAAACAGCGGCAATCCAGAAATCCTGCGCAACGTGCAGAGCTGCCTTGATAAGTTCAAAAACGACAGGCATGACTTTATCGAAAGCTACGGGCAGGACCTCATCGCTTCGTTCCGGCACTTCGCCGAATCGGGCTACCTTGAGCTCATTCCTACAGCGGCAACCTATGCGTACCTGCCCCACTACGCCGACTTAAAAGAAGCCATCAACGCCCAAATCGAGACGGGGCTCCACGCGCACAGGACTTTCTTCGGCACAGCGGGTGACGGCTTCTTCCTCCCCTATCTGGGATGGGCAAAGGGGCTGGACAAGGTGCTGCGCTCCTACAACATCAACTACACCATACTAGACACACGCTCGCTGCTCTTTGCGGAAAAGCCCTGCGACACGGGCATCTTCACTCCGGTGCGCACAAGCTCTTCGCTCGTGCTCTTTGGCAGCGACTACACCACGCCGAGGGACATTACGGGGGAGCACGGCTTTATGGCAAATCCCGTCTACCGCAGCGAACAGCGCGATGCGGGCTACGAGCTTGAACTGGAAGACTTGTCCGTCTTCCTCGGCGGCACAACGACAAGGCTCCAGACGGGCTACAAATACTGGGCAAACAAGGGCGTGTACAACGCGGACGCGGCACGGGAACAGGCAAGGCAGGATGCCCTCGCCTTTTATGAAGCAAAGCTTGAAAAACTTTCCGCCGCCGAGGGGGAACTGGGGGGCAAGGACTGCACCCTGCTCTGCACTATTCCCGCAGGACTCTTGGGTAACTCGTGGCATGAAGGGCTGTGGTGGCTTGAAGAGCTCATCCGCCTCATCGCAGGCAAAAAAGAACTGACACTGTCGCTGTGCGCCGAACATCTGCAAAATCAGTTTTCGCTGACAAAGATTGAGCCCTATCCGTGCAGCGCGGAGGGAACAGGCTATGCGGAAACACTGCTGAACAATTCCAACAACTGGATGATGGCATACGTGCGGAAGGCAAGCGAGCGCATGATAGACCTGACGGAACGCTTTCCCGCAGAGACGGGCATCAAGGCGCGGCTTTTAAATCTGGGCGCACGGGAAGTGCTCCTCGCCCAGTCCTCTGACTGGCCCAAGATGATAAACGACGGGCAAATTCCCGAATATGTCAAGAGCGAATTCAAAAGCAATATCCTGAACTTTACGGCGGTATTCGACTCCCTCGCAAGCAATACAGTAAGCACGGAATGGCTCTGCAACATGGAAAAGCAGGATTCTATATTTCCATGGATGAACTATAAAGTGTTTAGCAAGAAAAAGTAAAGTTTAAAAACCATAAAAAATACTAAATTTTCCTTGTGTCATTAGTTAAGTTATGTTAAACTAAAAATATGATAAACTCACGCAAAGTAAGGTTATCGGACATAGCGGAAAAACTCGATGTGAGCATCGTGACGGTTTCCAAGGCGATTGCCGACAAGGAGGGCGTCAGTGAGGAGCTGCGGAAAAAGATAAAGGCAGTGGCGCAGGAGCTGGGATACAAGCAGAAGGCACAAATTCCCGGCTACAAGCGGGAAAATTCTACCGGCAACATAGGCATTGTTATTCCCTCGCACTTCTTTGAGCGCAGCACGTCTTTTTACTGGACTATGTACAACGCGGTCTCCAAGGAGCTTTTGGCAAACGGCTACTACGGCATTATGGAGCAGCTGTCTACGAAAGATGAATTTGACCTCGTCATTCCTCACGTCGTGCAGGATAAAAAGGTGGACGGGGTTATCATGCTCGGCCAGCTAAGCCTTGATTACGCGCATTTTTTTACGAAGCACTATTCCCATTTTGTTTTTCTTGATTTCTATATCAATGACGAAGACTGCGATTCCATCACAACGGACAATTTCTATAACGAATACCGCATGACGCAGTACCTCATCAACCAAGGGCACCGCAATATCCGCTATGTGGGCAACTTCAATGCCACGAGCAGCATTGCAGACCGCTTCATGGGCTTTATGAAGGCCATGCTCGAAAACGGACTGCACGTTGCCTTTGAAGAAATCATCCCTGACCGCAATAAAAAGGGGCTCTATGAACCTATCAAGCTGCCGGAGAATATGCCGACAGCCTTTGTCTGCAACTGCGATGAAACGGCGGCAAAGCTTATCAACGTGCTGAAGGAAAACGGGTTCCGCGTTCCCAAAGATGTTTCAGTGGTAGGCTTCGATGACTTTCTTGCCGACGGCAGGGCAATAGAGCCGCCCATCACCACCGTGGCAGTAGATTCCGCAACGCTCGCACGGGTCGCTGTGGAAACGCTCATCAAAAAAATCAACAAGCAGCCTTACACTCAGGGGCACACGGTCATCAGCGGAAAGCTGCTCATCCGTGACTCCGTAAAAAAACTCAACTAGGAAATTCTCTTAAGGAAACAGTATATTATGGAAGAAATAATTTTTACCCAGATCAAAGACGAACTGACGAAGGACATCCTTCCCTACTGGCAAAAGTATGCCAAGGACAAGGAGAACGGCGGCTTTTTCGGCGCTATTGCAAATGACAACAAGCCCAATGCCGAGGAATGGCGGGGCATAGTCATGGTGAGCCGCTTTCTGTGGACCTACAGCGCGGCAGCAAGGCTTCTGCACGATGCGGAACTGCTTGCCATGGCAGATTACGCCCACGCCTATATGATGAAGTATTTTTACGACCCCTACAATGGTGGCATGTACTGGTCAGTGCGGGCTTCCGGCTCGCCGCTCGTAAGCCGGAAGCAGGTCTACGGGGATGCCTTTGCCATTTACGCCCTCAGCGAGTATGCCGCCGCAGTCAAGGAGCGTCGCGGGCATGACAGCCCCGCCCGACAGATTATGGGGCAGGCGCTTTCCGTATACCAGCTGCTCGAACGCTTTGCGCTAGACAAGAAGGCAGGAGGATACTTTGAGGCACTGGATACAGACTGGTCCGTTACCTCAGAGACAAAGCTCAGCCCCAAAGACATAGACTGCGACAAGTCTATGAACACAAACCTGCATGTCATGGAAGCATATACAAACCTCTACCGCACGCTTCCGCTTGTCTGTCCAGAGCTGGGGGATGTGCGCAGGGAACTGGGAGCCTCCCTTGAACTGCTCATCCACACGCACATTGAAAAAATCCTCAATCCGAAAGATTACCACCTTGACCTCTATTTCAACAAGGACTGGAGCAGGACGGGCAGGGACGAAATTTCCTACGGCCATGACATAGAGGCAAGCTGGCTCCTCTGGGAGGCGGCCTGCGAGCTTGGCAAGAAAGAGCTTTTGCAGCAGCTGCGCCCAGTCGTCATCAAGATTGCAGAAGTCGCGCTGAAAGAAGGCTTTGATGCCGAGACAGGCGGCTTTGAAAACTGCATGGAAGAAGACGGTTCCAGAGACACAACCCGCATCTGGTGGAATCAGGCAGAAGCGCTCAACGGCTTCTACAACGCGTGGGAGCTGACGTGCAGCAATGCCTACGAGAGCGCCGTACAGAAAGTCTGGCACTGGATACAGGAAAAGCAGGTGAACAAGAAGG
>CAKZZK010000044.1 GCA_937885235.1 uncultured Treponema sp. | reverse complement strand
TCGTCTGTTTTCCAATGGGTTTATCCCTTGTAGCGACTTTTGAAACTGGCTCTATAGAAGAAAACACCTCCATCGGCGAAGTGTGCTTCCCCGCTTGTTTTCAGATACACCGGACGGTCAATGCCTGAACCTGTATACCAGCGCGAATCCGCGATGTCTTCATGGCGCACTTGTACGGCAATAACATTGTCTTCTCCGCCATGCTTTAGCGCTTCCGTGATGTCAAGAGAGAAAGAGGTGTAGCCGTTTTGGTGGCTTCCTATATAGTAGCCGTTGCACCAAACCTTACAGTGCTTGTATACGCCGTCAAAGCAGAGCCGATATCTTTTGCCTGAGGCATCCTTATCGTTGGTAAAGTGATAGCGGTACCACCCTGTGCCTCCGCAGAGGTATGCCGTTCCGCTCGCATATTTTTTGTCAAAGGGATAATCCACTGCCCAGTCGTGGGGAAGAGTGACGGGGCGCCAGTCCTTGTCATCAAAATCCCGCGTCCACCGTTCGGGAGAGAGCGGGGACGTTTCTGCCTTGTCCTGCAGGTAAAAGAGCCAGCCACCGAAAAGTTCTTTTTTCATACTGTCTGTTTCCTAAAGGGAAAGCGGTTTGTAGCCGCTTTCCCTTCTCGTTCGTTTTCAGCGCTGTTTATTTGCCTGCAAGGAAGGCATCTACCTGCTTCTGCACTTCGGCAATAACGCTCTCAATGCCAGCCTTCTTCAGTGCTGCGCGATACTCGGCAACGAATTTTGCCGGATCGTCCACCTTACCATAGGCGATGCGCGTCATATAGTTTGCCTGCACGTCTGAGATGTTTTCCAGCTGTGTGTTGATGTTGTCAACGTCCCAGACAATCTGACCATAGGGATAGTCAATGGCGACGCTTTCGTAGATCTTGCTGATTTCATCATACTGCGGCCATGCGCCCTTTGCATCGCGGATTTCAAGATCATCATTGCGTCCCCACCAGTAATTGGTGGTGATGCCGTTTGCATCGTCGGTGTAACCTGCGGGGCGGTCGCGGTAGCCATTGCCGTCTATGACGTACTGCTCGCCGAGAATACCATAATTGAAGAGGTTGTAGCAGTCCTTGTCGTTGCGGATAAGGTCATATACCATGAGTGCGCGCTCGGGATTTTTTGAACCTGCAGAAATAGCCATTGCGCCGTGGGTAATAAGCATACGGGTAAGCGTCTTGCTTTCCTCGCCGAACCAGAAGAACTGGCAGTCAGAGCCGGGCACATTCTCGTCAAGCTTGGGGCGGACGTTTGTATACCATGTCTGGGTGTGGTGTTGTTCTGCGGCTACCTGCCCAAGGTACATCTCTTCGCGGTTGGAGCTGGATGTGTTATTCAGCACGTCTTTCTTCCACACGCCAAGCTCATCCCACTGCTTCATCAGCTTTGCAAACTCCACAAGGTCATCGCCTTCAAGGAAAGGAGAATAAATCTTCTTTAAATTGCTCTTGTTCACGCCGAACATACCGTAGACGTTGATGCCGTCAAGAGGAATGAAACTGTTCTTTGATGCAAAGTAGCCGCCTGAAAGCTGCGTTGCCTCGCCGCCATCGCTGTCCCACGGAATGATATCGGGATGCTTCTGCTTTACGGAGCGGAAGTAAGTGGTCATATCCTCCCAGCTGTGCACGCCGTTTGTAAGACCTGCTTCCTTTGCCCAGTCACCGCGATACATAAAGCCGTGGTTGATCCACTGCGCGTAGTTGTCTTCAGGGATGAGATAGATGTCGCCGTTGTATTTGCACATCTCCCAGTGTTCTTTTGAGACGCTTGCATAGGTCTTGGGGCAGTTTGTTTTGAGCATATCTTCCGTGAGCGGCAGGAATGCGCCGTTCTTTGAGTTCTTCCAGGCGTCAAGCCAGTCGGTAGCTGTGCCAACCAAATCTACGGAACCGTCCATCTGGGCGAGCGTCAGGTTGTAGTTGGTCAGGTAGTCAGTCCACGGAATGTAGTAAATCTGCAGCTCGGCATTGCACTTCTCATTGAGTATGGCATTGAGCTTTTCGAGCATTTTTTCCGTTGCCCCGTTGGTGGGCTTGTTGCCTGTAGTCATATAGTTTATGACCACATGCTTGGACGTGCTTTTTACCCCCCCCCCGCTGCTGCTGTTGCCACCCGTCTGGGCAGTGCCGCCATTTGTTCCCGAAGATTCATCCTTCTTGCCACCGCAGGCAATCAGACCGAAAGCTATGCCGAGGGCAAGAGCTGCCGCCAGAATGCTTTTTGTTCTTTTCATATACATATCCTCCTCACGCCGGAACTCAGCCTTTGACTGCGCCGACGGTAATTCCTGTAATAAAGTATTTTTGTACAAAGGGGTACACAAGGACTATAGGTCCTGTCGCAACCACAGCTGTCGCCATCTTGAGCGTTTCCTGCGGGAAGTCCGAGAAATCCACGTATGCGCCCGCAATAGAATTTTTAAGGTACTGCGCCTGATTGACAATCTGATAGAGCATATACTGCAAGGGCTTGTAGGTAACGCGCGCGCTTAAGAAAAGCGAGGACTGATACCATTCGTTCCAGTAGCCGAGTGCAAGGAAAAGCCCTATGGTTGCCAGAGCCGGTTTGAGCATGGGCAGAATAAGGCGCACAAATATGGTAAAGTCTCCCGCGCCGTCTATCTTGCCTGCCTCAGTAAGCTCATAGGGAACAGATTTGACGAAGTTTTTCATCAGTATGATGAGCCAGGGAGACATCATGAGCGGCAAAAGGATGGCAAGGTAGTTATCCTTCAGATGATAAGTCTTCACCATAAGCAAGTAATAGGGGGCAAGTCCTGCGGAAAAGAGGCTCGCAAAATAGATGAAAAAGGAGATGCCGTTCCTCAGCGGAAAGTCCTGCCTGTTGAGCGCATAGCCCGTCATAGAGATGATGGCAAGTCCGAAGACCGTGCCGAGCGCGGTGATGGCTATGGTCACGATATAGGAACCGATGATGACCTTTCCGTTCTGAAAAATCATCTTGTATGCTTCAAGCGTGGGTGACTGGGGCAGGATGGAAAAGCCCTTTACGCGCACTATTTCCTCTGCGCTGAACGATGTGGCAACGATGAGGAGGAAGGGAATGATGCACAGACAGGTGAACACCGCTACAATGATGATGGCAAGGCGTTCTACGAATATATCAGAAATTGTTCTTCTTACCATAATAGTTACCTTCCTTTAGAACAGCGAGTATTCAGGTTCGATTGTCTTGATAATCTTGTTCACCACCATGACGATGACAAAGCCGATTATTGACTGGTAGAAGCCCACCGCGCTTGCCGTTGAAAAATTAAAGTCCGTCATCGTGGCGCGGTACACGTAGGTTTCAATGATGTCCGTGGTGGAATAAAGCAGGGAGTTGCGTCCGACTATGTTGTAGAAAAGCCCGAAGTTGCCGCGGACAATGCCGCCAAGCGCAAAAAGGATAAGGATGATGAACGTGGGCTTAAGCATGGGCAGCACCACGTAGCGAATTCGCTGGAAAGCGTTCACGCCGTCTATGCGTGCTGCTTCTATGGTCTCGCTGTCTATGCCCATGATGGCGGCAAAGTAGACCACGGTGTTGTAGCCCGTTACCTGCCACAGCTGAATGAGTATGATGAGGAAGGGCCAGACCTTTGCGTCCTGATAGGGTGCCCACGGTTCCATGTTCATCACCTTAAGCAGTCTATTTACAAAGCCGTACTCAAAGTTGAAGATATTGTACACAAGAAGACCGACAAGTACCGCTGAGATAAAGTAGGGAAGCAGCATGATGGTCTGCGATACCTTTTTGAACCAGCGGTGGGTGATTTCGTTAATGAGGATTGCCATAAACACAGCCACGATGTTGTCAAGCAAAAGGAAAGCGAGATTATAGAGCACGGTGTTGCGGGTGAGCACCCACAGCCTGCCTGAGGTGAACAGGAACCTGAAATTGTCCAGCCCCACAAACTTGCTGCCAAAAATCCCTTTTCCGTAATTGTATTTGACAAACGCTACATACAGTCCGGGAAGCGGCATATAATGGAAAGCAATGAAAAAGAGTATCGCCGGAAGACACATGAGGAAGAGCACATAGTGCCTCCTGCATCCCTGCGCGAATTTCTGGAATTTTGTCTTATTGAGTACTGTCTGGTATTGCTCTTTCATTCACTCCTCCTTGGCTGCATCTGTGAAAACCTTTTCATATTTTTAACTCTACCACGAAGTATTTCATTTGTAAAGCGAAATTTTATTGTTTTTGACACTTTTTTTTGTGATTTTATTCGCAAATTGGAATTTTTATGAAAAGGTTTTCATTTTTAGCTTGCGTTTGCCGAAAAATTAGGCTATGATGAGTAAGCAAGGGGGCTGCCGAAGTTTATGAAGAAAAGCATCACGATTACTGACATTGCAAAAGAAGCGGGTGTCTCTATCTCCACTGTGTCCCGTGTGCTGACGGGGAATGCAAAAGTTGCATCCGAAAAGCGGGAAAAGGTGGAATCGCTCATCAAGAAATATGACTTCCGCCCCAATATGTTTGCCCGCGGGCTGCTCAGCACCCAGACGGGGCTTGTCGGCGTGCTTGTTGCGGATATTCGCAATCCCTTCTATTCTACTATGTTCGTAAGCTTGGAGCAGGCGGCGAGCCTCCTTGGCTACAACCTGCTTTTGTGTAATTCCTTTGGCGACCGCGTAAAGGAATTTGAACTGCTTGACAACCTTGCCCGCCAGCAGGTGGATGCCATCATCATGATTGGCGGCGCCGTCGATGAGCTGGTAACTGATATGGAATACGCCGAAAAGGTGAACCTCATTTCGGAGCGCATTCCCTTTGTGATTACGGGGCGGCTTGACGGCACCACTTGCGTGCGCGTCAACATAGACGAGATAAAGGCGATGACCATCGTGATGGAGCACCTTGCTTCCGTTTCCTCGTTCAGACAGCTAGCGCTCATAGGGGGCAGCACAAAGGTAAAATCCAGCGTAGACCTGCGCGCCTGTTTCCGCAGGCAGCTCAAGCGCTTTGGCCTTGCCTACAATGCCGCCTTTGACGTGGCGAATATGCGCTATGACGAGGAGGGCGGCTATGCTGCCATGAACGGTCTTTTTGAGGCA
>CAKZZK010000043.1 GCA_937885235.1 uncultured Treponema sp. | reverse complement strand
GGCTCTTTGCAATATATTACCTGTGGCTTAAGCAGTCTGGAAAGTACCGGTGCTGTGAACTGCAGCGGACGCTTTTCAAGAATACTGAGCGACACGTGGCATTGCTACCTGCTTTTGCACAGAAAAATGTGACGGTCGCCTTTGCCGTAGATAAACGCTTTGTCCTCTGCCTTGCAGTAACGCTTGAATCGATAGTAAGAAATTCGTCGGAGAATAATAATTACGACATAATCATTCTGACCACGGATATCACTGGCGAAGACAGGACTCTTCTTTCTGGTAGTGCTTCGGGACGGAAAAATTTCTCAATCCGCTTTGTGAATCCCGCAAGGATTATAGGAGAATTCACGCCATACCTCCATGGTCATTTTGGTCATATAGAAACATACTACAGGCTTATACTCCCGTGGCTGCTTCCCCATTATGACAAAACTCTATACCTTGATTCTGACATGGTTGTAGAAACTGATGTTGCAGAGCTGTTTGCTGAAACTGTAGGTGGATTCCTGCTTGCCGCCTGTCATGACGCAGACACGGCTGGGCTATATAACGGCTATGAAAAGGAAAGGAAGGAGTACAGCGACCATGTTTTACAGCTTGAAGAGCCCTATCAGTATTTCCAAGCGGGAACATTGCTTATAAACCTTGCGGAATTTCGCAAGATATATTCCATAGAAAAAGTGCTTTCATTTTCAACGAAAGAGAAATGGCGTTTACAAGACCAAGACGTGCTGAACAAGCTTTGCGAGGGGCGGGTAAAGTATGTGGATATGGCATGGAACGTCATGGCGGACATGTATGGTACGCGTGTAAAGAAAATCATAGCGCTTGCACCGCATTGGCTCAACAAAATGTATATGGATTCGCGAAAAAATCCGAAAATCATCCATTATGCAGGACCCGAAAAGCCGTGGATAAATCCAGAAATGGACTATGGCAAGGATTTCTGGCGCTATGCGAAGTTTACGCCGTACTATGAAGCGCTGTTGCACCGTATGATGGAAGAGTCGCTGAAGAGTTGGGGAAAAATGGAGAATGAGGTAAGGCGGAGAAACAGTCCCTTCCGTCTTGTCCACGGATTTTTTCGGCGAGCAAGGCAACAGGGGATGATAGATGCCATAAAATATATCCCGAAACGAATTTTTAGAAAGGATAAATAAGCTTATGTTCGTTTGGATGCTTATCAGCGGTATATATTATTTCTTCTTTGCATATCCAGTCCTGCGTTTTACAGATGAAGATTTCCGTTCTCTTTTTAAACGGAAACGAATTTTTCTTGCCGGACTAGCACTCTTCGTCTTTACAGGAGAGGTTATTTACTACCTCATATCGCATGAGCATTTTGTGTATTACTGGGATTACGGCGGCTATTACAAGATGGCGCTTGATCTGAGGGAGCTGTATGCCGGTTACCATTTGGGAGTAATAAAGAAAGTTTTCGAGTCATCCTTGCATAGTGATTACGGACAGTTTATTCCTGCCATTATCGCCTATCCGCTTTTATTCACGCAGGGACGGTATGTCGATTATATCGCTCTATGCTATGTCATGTTCGGCATTCCGTTCTCCCTTTCCTTTAGCGCGCTCGTATATAAGCTTACGGATGCGAAAAAAGCTATATATTTCTTCATATACCTTGCTGCCTCGCTTTTTATGCCCGGAACCTTCTTCGCAATGCTACAGGGCTATCCGGGAATAGCGGCGTTTGTTCCGCTTGTCTGCGCAATGTGGCTATTGCTTGTGACCGGGATGAAGAAGATGTCTTTGCTTGATGCCGCCGTCCTTTCCTGCTCGCTGATTTTTTCTTTCGTTCTGCGCAGATATTTTTCATTTTCGGTTCTTGCCTTTGTGGCCGCGAGCATCTGCGGCAGCCTCTACCGGTTGCTGTATGAAGAGCGTCCTGCTAGCTGGAAAAACTTTGCGTGCTACTTCAGGACATTCCTCACTGTGGGCGGAATAAGCGTGGTGATTTTGCTCACGGTGTTGAATGGCCTTGTGAAGAGGATATTCTTTACGGACTATGCAAAGATGTACGTTGCATACAATATGGGGAGCTTTGGTGAGAAGTATGTGAACTTATTCTTCCGCTTTGGGCCTGCTGTATGCTTTCTGTTCCTTGCATCGTGCGTGGTTGTGGTGGTGAAGCGGCGCAGGTATATTCCCTGCATGATATTTGCCATTGCCTATGAAAGTGTCGCTACGCTGTCATTTTTCAAAGTGCAGTCACCGAGTCCACAGCATTACTGGGTATTCTGGATTCCGGTACTCCTCATGGTGTCATTGCTGTCTGCACCTTCTTATAAACGGAAAAGAAGCGTTCAGCGTTTAGCTATGGTGCCATATTTCCTGTGCTTTGCCCTCACAGTGGCGAACACGCTCTATGTCTTTTCGGGTTCTTTCCTGCCGGGGTGGAAGTGTAACCTATTCCAACGGGAACGCTATTATGTAAGGAACCGAAACGACCTGCCACAGCTCCGTGAGCTTTGCTCATATATAGAAGGTATTGCAGCCGGAAGTCAATGCTATGTTGCCGCTAGCGACTGGATATTGAACAGCGACATCATACAGAAGCTGTTTCTGCCGGGGCATCCTCCGTTTGCTATGGCGTGGACTGCGGATGTTGACCAAAGGGATGGCTTTTCAGCGGATTTTTTTAACGCTGGCATCGTGATAGCGACAGACAGAGATGCGCTCCATCTGGGGGCTGAGGACCAGAGCTGTGTGACTGTCTTGAACCGAGAGGTGAAGAAGCCGGCATCCCCCGTCGGCAGGAATTTTGAGAAAAAACGTTCATTCCTGCTGGATGAAGGATTGCTTGCGACGGTGTATGTCCGCATATCGCCTGTAACTTTAGAGGAAGTAGATTATCTAGAGAAAATATATGACGGACTGCATCCAGAACTTCCAAAGCTGTTCCATGAGCGCTTTGAGGAATATAAAAAGAACAATTTTCAATAATACATCTGCCAAGGAGCAAACAGATGAATATGAAGATCCTCTATATAGTCGTTCCTTGTTATAACGAGGAGGCCGTCCTTCCTGTGACGGCTGCAATGCTGGAAGCGAAACTTTGTGAACTTATTGCAGCTGGAAAAATAAGCGATGGAAGCAGGATATTGTTTGTTGACGATGGATCTACTGATAGGACGTGGGAACTGATTTGCTCTCTGACAAAAAAGGGAGGCCATTATGCTGGAATCAAACAGAGCCGCAACCGGGGGCATCAGGCTGCCCTTCTCGCAGGGCTTATGGAGGCGAAAGACAGGTGCGATGTGACTGTCTCGTTAGATTGCGATGGACAGGATGATATCGGCGCAATTGAGGAAATGTTTGATAAATATGTATCTGGTGCGGAAATTGTCTATGGGGTGAGGAGCAGCCGCAAGACAGATACGTTTTTCAAACGGGTGTCAGCAGAATGTTTTTATCGCCTGCTCGGCTGGCTTGGCGTGGAGGCTGTTTTCAATCATGCGGATTACAGGCTTGTCTCTGGAAGGGTGTTGCAGGAATTTGCAAAATATCGGGAGGTAAATCTATTCTTACGCGGTATGTTTCCGCTCGTTGGATTTAAAAGCGATACGGTTTATTATGAGCGCCATGAGCGGATTGCGGGGAAAAGCCACTATCCGTTGAGAAAAATGCTGGGGCTTGCATGGGACGGAGTGACGAGCCTGTCCGCAAGGCCGTTGCATCTGATAACGGGGCTTGGCGTTGTCATTGCTTCTTGTAGTTTTATAGCGGTTATCTGGGCTGTGGTGTTCCAGCTGCTTGGAAAGACGGTCGCAGGCTGGGCAAGCATGACTTGCATCATTTCATTTCTGGGAGGCATTCAGCTCGTTTCCATCGGTGTCATAGGTGAGTATGTTGGCAAAATTTATCTTGAGGTGAAGCAGCGTCCGCGTTATATCATCAGCGAGCGGACTTTTCCCCCAGATGTGGATACAGGAAAGTGATTTTCGCCGTGAGTTAATTTATGACACAAAGTAATGGAGCCAGAAGCGCTGGAGTTTTCCAGCGCTTTTTTTATGCCCGCAGAGCTCCTCAGCTCTTGCGCTGTCCCGCGAGAAACAGCAAGCCTTTTGTTCATATATACTCCAGCGGCAGGTTCTGCACCGTTTCGCTTAAAAAAAGCTGTCTGTCGCACTGGCAGAGGATGGTGCCCATCGGAATGTGTCAATATAGTTGTCGCCCATAGGAGGGGCAACTATGAAATATACA
>CAKZZK010000042.1 GCA_937885235.1 uncultured Treponema sp. | reverse complement strand
TCATCGAAGAGAGGAGGAGCCGCAGGAACGCCCAGTGGAGGACATTCGAGAGGAGCCTGCCTTACATCTACGGCGACAGCAAGTACTCTACCTGCACCCTTATCGGAAGCCAGGAGAACCTTGAAACCTTCAAGCGCGAGAGTCTGGTGAATTTCTATCAGACATGGTATCGTCCCGATAATCAGGCCCTTATCGTTGTCGGTGACATCGATCCCGATCAGATTCTCAGCAAGATTCAGAAACTCTTCGCCGATATTCCCGCCCCGGTCAATCCCAAGCAGAAGGATGTCATCACCATCCCGGACAACGAGAAGCCGCTCATCGGCATCCTGACCGACCCGGAGAACCGCAACACCAGCGTCACCGCCTACTGGCGCAGCCAGGCCACGCCCGAAGAGCTCAACAGCACCCCGGTCGGCCTGCTGACCGACCTTGTGGAAGACATCGTGAGCCATGTGATGAACGAGCGCTTCGAGGACATCGCCGCGAAGCCTGACGCCCCCTTCCTCAGCGGCGGATTCGGCATCGCCAACCTGTGCGAGACGGCCGACGTGACGGTCGCCGAGGTGGTCAGCAAGGACGGCGAAGCCCTCAGCGCCTTTGCCGCCGGTCTGATGGAGACGGAGAAACTCCGCCGCTTCGGCCTGACCGACGCCGAGGTCGAACGTGCCAAGACCGAGATCCTCTCCCAGTATGAAAGCGCCGCCAAGAAGGCAGACACGCGCACCAACTCCGAGTTCGTGATGCCGATGATCTACAACTTCTTCGACAACGAACGCTTCATGGATCCGCAGGCGGAGTTCGAACTCGTCCAGCAGATGATGCAGATGCTCACACCCGATCTCATCAACCAGATGGCTCAGCAGCTGATCACCCGCGAGAACCTGTCCGTCATCTACCAGGCCCCGGAGAAGGAAGGCCTCACCCACCCGACCGTGGAGCAGATCCAGGCCGTCATCGACGCCGTGGAGAACGCCCAGATCGAGCAGGCTGCCGGCGAGGACATCCCCGCTGCATTCCTCGATCCCGCGACGCTCAAGGGCAGCAAGAACGGCAAGATCAAGGAGGGCATCTACGGGTCCAAGACCTTCACGCTCAAGAACGGCATGCGCGTGTGGCTCCTCCCGACGGCCCACGAGAAAGACCGCATCACCTTCAATATCAGCAAGGACGGCGGCCGCAGCCTGCTCTCCGACGAGGAGCTTTACTCCTTCGACTCCAATATCTGGACGCTCTACCTGCAGAACACCGGCATCGCGGAATTCCCCGCCACGATGCAGCGCAAGATGCTTGCCGGCAAGCAGTGCGGCGCCTCTCCCTATATCAATGAGTACAGCCATGGCGTGAGCGGCTACAGCACCGTCAAGGACCTGGAGACCGCCCTGCAGATGGCCTATCTCCAGTTTGCGGACCCGCGCTTCGACGAAGCGGAATACAACCAGGGCCGCAGCCAGATCGAAGCCGTGCTGCCGAACCTCAAGACCCAGTCGCAGTACAAGCTCAACAAAGCCCTCTACGACCATGTCTATGACAGCCCGCGCCGCTTCATGATCGACGACAACGTCCTCGACAAGGCCAGCCTAGCCACGATGGAGAGCGTCTATAAGCGCCTCTTCGGCGATGCCGCCGGCATGCGCCTCGTGGTCGTGGGCGACTTCGATCCCGACGCCATCATGCCCCTGATCCGCAAGTACGCCGGTTCCATCCCGATGAGCAAGACCGCCTCCAATGCCAGCTACCGCGGCGACGGCATCAGCACCGCCAACCGCGTCTATGACTTCAAGGCCCAGATGCAGACCCCGATGGTCACCGTCCTGCAGGTGTACAATGCGATGAAGCCCTACACCGTGGAGGCCGACGCCACCTTCGACGCCCTCGCCTACATCCTGGATATGCTCTATGTGGAAACCCTCCGCGAAGAGGAAGGCGGCACCTATGGCGCCAGTTCCAGCGCATCCGTAAACGACAAGCCCGACGAGCGCCACATGATCCAGGTGGTCTTCCAGACCAACGTCGAGTCTGCCGACAAACTCCGTGAGCTCGCCAAGAGCGGCTTCAGGAACCTCGCC
Organism: uncultured Treponema sp.; assembly: GCA_937885235.1. Classification (GTDB taxonomy): domain Bacteria; phylum Spirochaetota; class Spirochaetia; order Treponematales; family Treponemataceae; genus Treponema_D. Next base: position 12,124 of record CAKZZK010000042.1, on the reverse strand, counting down.
GAGAACGGTCCGACCGCAGAGCAGTTCGACAAGGCCGTCAAGAATCTCCAGAAGAACATCCCGGAGAGCCGCCAGCGCAATTCCTACTATAGTATATATCACGCCGTCAGAAGAGAAGTTTTGCTTAATCTGATCGCCGAGGTCCTCATCGGAGCTGCCGCCGGTTATCAGGATGCCTGTCGCAAAGGAAAGCATGAGCGCGGGAAGCTGAGACACAAGGCCGTCGCCAATCGTCAGCTTGATATACGTGTCAAAAGCCTCGTTAAAGGGCATACCGCCCATCGCCATGCCGATGATAAAGCCGCCGACAAGGTTCAAGGCAGTGATAAAGATGCCAGCCTTTACGTTGCCGCTCACAAATTTTGAAGCGCCGTCCATGGACGAATAGAAGTCCACGTCGCGCCTGATCTGCTCTTTCTTGCGCTTCGCCTCGTCCTCGCTGATAACGCCCGCATTCATTTCGTTCTGGATGTCAAACATCTTGTTGTTCATGCTGTCCAGTGTAAAGCGCGCCTGAACCTCGGAAACGCGGGTAGCGCCCTTCGTCACCACGAGGACCTGAACCACAATGAGAATGATGAAGATGATAAAGCCGACAACTACGTTGCCGCCGGTCGCAATGTTGGCAAAAGCCCGCACAATGTCGCTCTGGGTGTCCATAAAGTTGCTTCCGCCGGAACGGGAAGCGGAAAGGATGAGCCTTGTTGAAGACACGTTTATAGCCAGTCCGAAGAGTGTCACCAACAGGGTCAGCTGGGGGAAGGAGGTAAAGTCAGAAGCCCGTTTGACGCGCAGCACCGTAAGCAGAATCGTGAACGCAAAGGCTATGTTCAATACCATGAAGACATCGATCAGCGTCTTTGGCACCGGAATAAAGAGCATCAGCACAATGATGATAGCTCCCACTGCTATTGCATTGCTTGATGACGAGAGTATTGTGTTAAAAAAGTTGCGCCTTTCTGGCATGAATCCCCACCCTTTTATATTGTCTTTCGCTTTTTATCCATATAGCCGATCTGGGCATATATGGTGGCTATTGCACGAAGATACTGAACAGGTATTATATCACCAAGTTCGGTGTCTGTATAGAGACCACGGGCCAAAGGACGGTTTTCAACAATCGGCACATTCGCCTTCCGCGCGATGTACTTTATGCTCTGGGCCATCGCATCCTCGCCCTTCGCCGTCACCCGAGGGGCATCCTGCACCCCCGCCTGCCACTGGAGCGCCACGGCAAAGTGGGTAGGGTTCGTGATGACAACGTCAGCCTCCCGCACAGCCTTTGCCATATTACGGCTGAGCATCTCCTTCTGGGCAGCCTCAAGATGGTGCTTTACCTCCGGGTCTCCTTCAAGCTCCTTGAGCTCCTCTTTTAGCTCCTGCTTGGTCATCTTCATCTCTTCCATGAACTGCCTGCGCTGCACGATGTAGTCCAGCACGCCGATGCCGAGCAAAAGCAGGGCGCAGACAATCAATATGCGCGCGACCATAAAGGCAATCTGCCTGAGGGCAAGCGCGGGGCTGGCTGCCTGCAGGAGCATCAAGAGCTTTTCCCGCTCAGACATAACAAACACGTAGCACACAGACGTGAGCAGCACCACTTTCAGCAGGGACTTCACTATGTTGAAGCCACCCTCCATTGAAAAGAGGGTGCGCTTAAAATATTGGTCTATCCTGACGAGCTTGGAAAACTTCGGGCGAATGAGCTTTGTGTTAAAAAAGAAGCCCTTGTTCTGCACCAGATTTGCAACGACTCCTATCACCACTCCCAGAACGGCAAAGGGTATCGTGCTGGGCAGAAAGTAACGGAGGGCTCCCGCGGCAAAGCGTCCGTCAATCCGTTCGACAGTGCTGTTTTTAAAGAAGAAAACCATCATCTCTTCGAGCATTTTCTCAATGCGGGGGGCAAGCAGCACCAGAAGCAGCGTCAGAAACAGAAAAATGAGGCAGCTGTTCAGCTCCTGGCTTTTGGGAACGCGGCCCTCTTCCTTCCGCGCCTTCCACAGCTTGTGTTCTGAAGGCTGCTCTTTTTCCTTCATCTTCCGCGGCAAACCACTGCAAGTCTATCTGGCTCATCACAGACCTCCGCCGCTGAGCGTGATAAACAGCTGTTCCAGCTGCTGAAACCCCGCTTCAAAGCTCTTGATGAAGAATTTGCACATCTCCGGCAGGAGGTAGTAAAGCAGGATGAAGGAGACCAGAATAAGCGTGGGAAAGCCTTCAGACATCAGATTCATCTGGGGCGCCGCCTTTGCGAGGAGCCCCACGCTGACGTTTATCAGAAAAAGCGTCCCCATCAGCGGCAGGGCAATCACGAGCGCCGAGGAAAAAAGAGAAGTCAGGCTTTTGAACATAAAGCTCATCATATTGCCGCTGTTTTCCAGCAGGGAAAAGACGTTGAGCACCTGAAAGCTTGTCTTAAGGCCGCCGAGGAACAGACGCTGGTGCCAGTGGTTCTGCAAAAAGACGAGCATGGCGGCAAAGTTAAAGAGCTCGCCCAAGATCGGATTTTCCACCTCGCTCATGGAGTCAAAGACCTGCGCGGCAGAAAACCCCATCTGAAAGGCAAGGAACTGGCCCGCTGTGCTGAAAGCACCAAAGATGACGCTGATGTAAAAACCTATCAGGATGCCTATGAGCCCCTCGCCTATCAGGAAAAAGATGTACTCCTGCGTTATCTTTCCCCATGCGCTGAAGCCGGCGGCGTAAGCCGCGTACGGGCCTTCTTGCAGCGAAACCTGGGGAAAGATAAAATATGCCATATATCCCGCCAGCGCTACCTTTGCCACGCGGGACACGCTGCGGGATGAAAAGAGAGGAAGGGTCATTACAAGCGCGAAACAACGCACCGCCACCAGAAGAAATACCGGCGCATTATTCACCAGGTTTTCCAACATACGCCCGCGTCACCTCGCCATGCTTGGAATCATTCGGTACAGGTTCACCGTGTACAGGCGCAGCTCAGAGAACATCCACCCGCCAAGCAGGAAGAGCACCAGCAGTATCACCAGCAGCTTGGGCAGAAAGGTCAGCGTCGATTCCTGTATGGAGGTAGTCGCCTGAAAGATTGCCACGATTAAACCGATAATGAGCGCCGCGCCCAGAACAGGCGCACAGAGAAGGAAGACCTGAAAAATCCCCCCCTGCAAAAGCGTTACAATCCTCGTTATGCTCATCGCTCAGCCTCCTCTACCTTACCACGCTCTGGAAAAGCTGAGCCGTGAGCAAGCCCCAGCCGTCAACCAGCACAAAGAGCATCAGCTTGAAGGGCATGGAAATCTGCACCGGCGGCAGCATCATCATGCCCATGCTCATCAGTATGCTCGCCACCACCATGTCTATGACGATGAAGGGAATATAGAGCAGAATGCCTATTTTAAAGGCAACCGTCAGCTCATGCAGGATATACGCGGGCACAAGGATATAGGTTGGCAAATCAGAGCGGTTCCTAAGCTCCCCCAAACCCGCCATCCTCCTGAAGGTGTCAATGTAGGTAGCGCTGTCCCTCTGGATGACAAGCTTTCCGGAACTGTTTACATTGGACATCTGCCGGAACATAAAGTCCCGTATGGGAGCCTCTGCCTTTGTGTATGCCTCCTGCAATGTAATCTGCTCGTTGTACAGGGGGGCAAAGGCATCATCGTAAATCTTCTGCAAGGTAGGCTTCATGCAGAAGAGCGTCATGACGAGCGCTATGCCATTGAGCACCGCCGTGGGGGGGACCTGCTGCAGGGAAAGCGCACGCTTGATGAAGTCAAGCACGATGGAAAAGCGCAGGAAACAGGTTAAGAGCAGTATCAGGCTGGGGGCAAGCGTGAGCAGCGAAAGCAAAAGCAAAAGCTCCACGCTGAACGCCACCTCTTTGCCCGTCTGCGGAGCAGTAGCGGAAAAGGTTATGTTCGGAAAGTCAATGCCCGTCATGCCGTCGGACAAGTCCGTCGTTCCCTGCGTAGAGCCGTCAGGGAAATTCTCATTGCCCGCAGACTGGGCAAAGCCCTGCGGCAGGCACAAAAGCAGGAGCAACAACGCAAACACTGCGGGACGGAAACGCATCTTCATCTAGTCCTCCACCTCGTTCAGTCTCTGGCGCTGAGTGTTCAGCGCGGCAAGTATGTCATCTGCCTCTTTGCTTTCAAAGACATTGCCCTGCTTCCGGCGGGAAGCGCTGGGCATAAAAAGCTCAAGCACATCGCTGAACGACTTGGGGCGGGACACCTTGTCCCGCTTGTCCGCGCTGAGGTTCATCGCATTTATGAGCTCTTTATCTTCTATTATACTGATGAGATTTACGGAATTATCGCTTACTCCGATGAGGTAGGCATTGTCCACAAGCGTCACCACCTGCACGGACTTGCCTGTTCCAAGCGAGAGGGAGGCGACCCGCCTCAGATAGGTGTCGTCCGACAGCAGGGAGTCTCCCCGCGTATTGGCTTTGATGAAGCGGAAGAGGACATAGATAAGTGCCACCACCACCGCAAGCACCAGAATCATACGGATATAGACACCGATGCCCAGCGGAGAAGCGGCAGCATCGCCATCCCCGTCAGAAGGGAAAAGAAGCTCCTCGCTTTCGTCATCTGCCACTACAGACTGCTGGCTTTCAGGCACAGGAACGCTTTCCTCCTGCGTCCATGCAGCATGAGACATAAACAAGAATATGACAGCAAGGTATGCCGCCATCTTACGCTTTGAGTTATTCGTATTGTCCCCCACCCACTAAGCGCTTATGCAGGCAGCATCCCCATACTGCCTGCGCCCGCTCACCTACATCTGGCTGGTCACATGCTCAATGGCAGGAAGAATTTCCGTCACGCGCACGCCGAAGTTTTCGTCAATGACGACAACCTCGCCCTTTGCTATAGGTTTATGGTTTACTAATATGTCCACCGGCTCACCGGCAAGCTTGTCAAGTTCGATAATGGTACCTTCACCCATACCGAGGATTTCTTTGATGGTTTTACGAGTACGGCCGAGCTCTACGGTCATCTCCATAAAGACATCCATGATAAGGCCGATATTGCCGTGTTCCGCAGTTCCCCCGCCCATCTGCAGGTTGGGGAATTGCAGGGACTGGACATTCGGCGGTGTCACCATCTGCATACCATTCATATTTACTCCCATCTGTTGCGGCATCATACCGCCCATCATTCCGCCCATCTGCTGTGGAGCCATTCCGCCCATCATGCCACCCATTTGCATCTGGGGCGACATTCCGCCCATCTGCATCTGAGGAGCAGACTGCGGCTGTGTGGCAGGAGTAGTCTGAGCCTGAGGCTGGCTGCCGCCGCCAAGGGCACGCGCCATACCGTCAGCCACAGCACTGCTCACTGCTTCCCACATATTATATGATGTGCCATCTATTGTAACAGAATATGTAAATAATGCAAAGGCATTCTGCGGCATGCGCACCATTGCCTTTGGCTGGTTGACCGCCTCGGGAGGATTCGTCGCCAGTCCCGGCAGCTTGCCGCCCGCACTGAGCGCGGTAATCTCAGCGCCTGAATGATTGGAGATTGCCTCTGAGATGATGGACAGCGCCATCTCGTCCAGCGCGGCATTGTCTTCCTTATTGATAAGGCTGACAAGCTTCTGGGCAAATTCAGGAGCGATGATAAAGAGGTGGTCTCCGCTCAAGCCCGTGTAGAAATCGAGCATGACGGCGACGACAGTCTCCGGAATTTTAGCAAGCAACTGATCGCGCCCTGTCTCCTCCACGGTGGGGGTACCGGCTGTTATCTCAACACCCGTCATGGTGCCCAGATTCGCTGCCAGCTTGTCCTTCAGCCCCTCGGCAAATTTTGTCAGGGTTGGTATGTCCAAATCAATCCGAGGATCAGATTTTGTCGAACCGCTGGCACCAAGGCCACCCGTGTCCACGCCAGACAGCAATGCGTCTATTTCAGCCTGTGATATTGATCCTTCACTCATACAGATTCTTCTCCTTCAGCGGTTGATAACTCTTCAAATTCATCGTCATCCTTTTCATTTATCTTGCTAATAACTTGTACTGCCATCTTTTTTCCCACCACGCCCGGCTGGCAGTAGAATTTCTTCTTGCTGCCCACGGCAAGCGTCAGCGGATCTGTAATCTTTGTGTTCACCAGCCGGATGACATCACCTATATGCAGGCCGAGCACATCGCGGATAGGCACGTTGAGGGAACCGATTTCGGCAATCAGCTCCATGTCAACATCAGACAGCTTTTCCTTGATGGTCCCCAGATACTGCGTGGTGGAACTCCGCCGCACCGAGCTGAACCAGAACTGGGATGAAAGCTTTGAGACAATAGGCTCTATGGTGATGTACGGGATACAGATGTTCATCATGCCCGACTCATCATTCACCTTTATTTCCAGCGTCACCAGAATGACCATTTCGCTCGGCGGAACAATCTGCGCAAACTGCGGGTTTGTTTCAATCTGCTGCAGGCGCGGACGGAGGTCTATAACCTGTGTCCATGCCTCGCGCATATTCGCAAGGATACGCACGATAATGCCTTCCATGACGGACTGCTCTATATCAGTCAAGTCGCGGTTCACCTTTGTTCCCGGCTCGCCCTTGCCTCCGAAAAGGCGGTCTATCATGATGAAGGTAATCTCAGGGGCAATTTCCAGAACGGCATTACCCTTGAGAGGATCCATATTGATGACTGCCAATGTCGTCGGCGTCGGGATGGAGCGGATGAACTCCTCATACGTCAGCTGGTCCACCGAGGCGACATGCACGTGTACCAGCGTCCGCAACTGGGCGGAAAGACTTGTTGTGGTAAGACGGGCAAAAGTCTCGTGCATGTTGGAGACAGTACGAATCTGCTCCTTGGAGAACTTATCAGGACGGCGGAAGTCGTAGATTTTAATACGGCGCGTATCGCTGACCGGCTTAAAATCATCGCCTGCATCGCTTTCGCCTGAGCTGATTGCCTGGAGAAGCTGATCTATTTCATCTTGTGACAGAACTTCATTCATGTCTTAACCCACCCTATTACAATACGCTACTGCGTCACAACGTTTTTCTCAGTAAACATTACCGATCTGATTCTGGCATTGCTCAAAATATCATCATTGATCTGGTCGCGAATCTGCTGCTTCAAGACCTCTTCGTTTTCAGGGCGCAAGTCCTCCACTGTCTTGGTGGAGAAATAACGCCTCAAAAAGTCAATGATTTCTACACGGCGAGCCGTGATCTCTGACGCAGCCTGCTTGTCATCCTTCTTGTAGCCAAGAACGACGCGCACCATGACGCTCGCAGGAGGAACATCGCTCGTCTGCGTGCTCACCTGGTCGAGGGAGCTATACCAGTCATAATCCTCGCGGGCAGTGGTAAATTCAACACCGACGGGTATTGCCGTCTGGGAATTCCCCTTCCCCACTACCAGTTTCACGGTAATAAAGACCACCGTCACAATAAAGATAACGGCTGCAAGGGCAATCAAAATCCATTTCAGCAACGCGGGCAGAGCGCCCTTCAGGCCGCCGCCTTTCTTGGGCGCACCGCTGTCTCCGCCGAGGTCACCGCCGCCCAAGTCGTCTGCTGCATTATCGTCTGCCATAATATCCTCCCAATCTAAATCTTCTAATTATTTATCGGCAAATTGCTTTTCAACTATAGAATATATTCAAGAATGTATCCCACAGCTTAAAAATGTCCGTCGTCAAGCACGATGATGTCTACGCGGCGGTTGTACGCGCGTCCCTCCGGCGTGTCATTGCTGAACTTCGGACGGGTATTGGCATAACCGGCAAGCGAAAACTTTCCCTCGTCCACGCCAAAGTCTGACAGATAGTGCAGAACATTTGCGGCGCGGGTGGTTGACAGCTCCCAGTTGCTGGGGAACTCGCCATCTTCGGGGACAGGCGTGTTGTCCGTGTGCCCCTCTATGCGGAAGCGCCTGTCCTTCACGCCTTCCTCATTGAAGAACTGCGACAGGCGTATGAGCGTTTCCCGCGACTCTTCTATCTTGAGCTTTGCGCTTCCCTGCTCAAAGAAGGAGTCTGAAGCAAGCGAAATGACAATGCCCCGCTCATCGCTCGTAATCGTTATCTTGTTTGACTTGACGTCGGGCACAAAGGTGCTGACTGCCTTCTTCATTGTGGGACCGAGCGCAACGCCTTTCTCCATAGAAGAAAGCGTGCTTATCACGTTGCCCAAATCTGAGAGCCGTCCCGCGCTCAGCGACGTGCCGCCTCCCGGATTGCGGGTGGACAGCGATGCTGACAAGGCGGCAAGCTGCTCTGTGGTAGACTCATCAGGCTGATAGAGAGCTACGAAGAAGCAGAGCATGAGCGTAATCATGTCGCCATAGGTTCCCTGCCACGCTGTTGACGGTTTTTCCGGTTCCTTCTTTTCCTTCTTTGCCATACAAAATCCCTCTGCTAGTCTTTAAGTACTTCTGATTCAACAGCCTTGCGGGATTTCGGATCAAGATAAGTGAGCAGCTTCTGCGCAAGCACGCGCGGGTTGTCGCCGCCCTGTATGGAAAGGATGCCCTCTATCACCATTTCTTTAGCGTTCATCTCGGCACTGTTCTGGCCGAGCAGCTTCTGGCCCATAGGACCAAAAAGCCAGTTGGCAACCCAAGAACCGTACAGCGTGGTGATAAGAGCGGTAGCCATGTTCGGACCAAGGGAGCTCTTGTCTTCCAAGTTGCGCAACATACCAATAAGACCGATAACAGTACCCATCATTCCGAAACCAGGACCGTAACCTGCCCACTGGTTTACGATGTTGACATAAGTCATGTGGCGGGCTTCTGCCTGCGCCATCTCATTCTCAAGGATGGCACGGATGACGTTGCCGTCGCTGCCGTCAACCATGAGGCGGAGTCCCTCTTTCAGGAAGGGGTCATCCAGATCATCAAGGCCCTCTTCAAGGGCAAGGATGCCCTCGCGGCGTGCCTTCTCGCTCAGGGAGACCATGTTCTGCACGATAGCCTTTTCTCCATAGTCATAGACCTTGAAACAGCGTCCGAGTACCTTGAAGATACCGAGCACCTGGTTCATTGGCGCCACAATCCACAGAGAGAAGAAAGAACCGCCTATCGTAACAAAGACAGACGGAATATCAATAATATTCATGACAGAGCTTCCCGAAGAGATAACTCCGAGGAAAACTGCGGCGGCACCGCCAATAAAACCAATTATTGTTGCTATATCCATAGTAAAAAGGATCCTCCCGTTTCAAATATTTTCGGAATTTCTGAGCGAAAATTAATACAAAGTTACAATTCCTGATTGATGCCAATCCTGCGCCGGTAGGCGACTATGCGCTCAATCACTTCTTCGGGGGTCTCTCGCACTACAACTTTTTTACCTGAAAGCAATGTTAATGTAAGGTCAGGGTTCTTTTCCATATTTTCTATCTGATGGGGGTTTATCCAGTAGGATTTGCCGTCCAGACGAGTAACTTCAATCATGATTTTACTATAATGTACGATAAAAGGCTTGCCGTCAAGACCTTTTGGACATTTTTCTTAAAACAAAATATAAACTTAAAACAACAATGAATAATTAATTGTTATCCACGCGATTTATAACAGCAATTTTATTGTGCATTGCCCCCGTTAGCGTTACACTTTCTTCTATAATGAAGAGCAAAATTCTGTTGATTGAAGATGTCCCCGAGATGTCCCAGCTCGTCTCGCTCTATATGGAAAAGGCGGGCTTCGAGACGCTTTCCTGCGAAAACGCCGAGCTGGCGCTTGAAAAGCTTGAAGAGGGCTACAAGCCGGACATCGTGCTGCTTGACCTGAACCTGCCCGGCATGAGCGGGCTTGAATTCCTCAAGCAGTTCCGCAGCAACTATAAGAGCACCATTCCCGTCATCATCGTGTCCGCCCGCGATGCAGACGAAGACATCATAGCGGGGCTCGGCTACGGGGCAGACGAATTCGTCACCAAGCCATTCAGCCCCCGCGTGCTTGTGGCACGGGTGCAGGCAAAGCTCAACAGGCTCTCGGTGACGGAGGCCTCTGTGGAGGAAACCATAGACTTCGGTCCCTACAAGCTCTACTGCAACAGCTGCGTGCTCAAGAAGGGCTTGGAAAAGATTCCCCTCTCAACCAAGGAATACGAGGTGCTTGAATACATCGTGCGCCACGCGGGAGAGGCGCTCAGCCCCGAGGTCATCTACAACAACGTGTGGAAAAACCAGTTCGGGGACTTTACGGCAGTAGCCGTCTATATCCAGCGGCTACGCAAAAAGATAGAAGAAGACCCCGCCCATCCGAGCTACATCACCACCGTCTTCGGCATGGGCTATAAATTCTGCAAATAGGGGGCGCTATGAAAATCCGCACGCAGCTCAACCTGCTCATCCTCTTCATGGTCATCATCCCCCTCATCTGCTTTCTCTCCCTGCCCGTCTATCACTATCTCTCTTCTCCGCAGCGAAAGCTCTACAAGGACTACAAAGAAATCCGCAGGCTGAATGCCATGGATATTTCCGACGATGACTGGCGTCAGCTGAGGGAGCAGCTCAAGCTCATCCCCCCGCACGTGCAGGCGCTCGTGTACTATGACGGGCGCATCATCATTTCCTCTATGCCGGAGCTAAAGGCAAACACCGTCCTCACTCCTCTTGAACTCTTTGACTTTATGGGGCGCACGAGCAATTTCTATGACTACCAGCTGCGCTCCCCCGCCTTTATCGGCGAGCAGAACGCGCCGCCGTACCAGTCCCAGTTTCTCGTCATACTCCGCTCCAAGGTGCCTGACCACAGCAAGCGTATGTCCAAAAACTACTATCTGCAGGCATTCTCGGGGCTGCTCATCTTTGAAATTTTCTGCATCATATTCCTCATCCATCTTTCGCACGTCATAACCGCCTCCATCACCTTCCTTGAGCAGAGCGCGCTCAAAATAGCGGGCGGAGAGCTGGACACCAAGCTTGAATCCCACATCAGCAAGCGGGAACCGAACGAAATCACCATGCTTGCGGAGGGGCTTGAAAAAATGCGGGATTCCCTCAAGGACGAGCAGGAAAGGCGGACCAAGGTCATCATGGGCATAAGCCACGACCTGCGCACGCCTGTCGCGCTCATCAAGGGCTACACGGAAGCCATCACCGACGGCGTTGTCGATGACATGGGGGAAATCAAGAAATCTCTTTCTATTATATACGCAAAAGCAGACCAGCTGGAGTCCATGATAAACGACCTGATCAACTATATGAAGCTCAACAACCCGGACTGGCGGCAGACGCTTGAATACGTGCCCCTCAAGCCTATGCTCAGCGAATTTGCCGAAAACGCAAAAATCACGGGGGAGCTGTACAAGCGGAAAATCAGCACCTCTGTCAAAATTTCAGATGATATAAAGACGCCTATGGACAAGCAGCTCTTCAACCGCGCGCTGGAGAACATCGTCAGCAATGCCCTGCGCTACACGAAGGAGGGAGACAGCGTTGATTTTTCAGCGGTGGAAGACGATGAGAAAATCAGCATAGAGATAAGGGACACGGGCATAGGCATCAGCGAGGACGACCTGAAGCACATCTACGACATCTTCTACCGCGGCAGCAACTCCCGCCGCGAGGCAGGCATGGGCATAGGCCTCTCCGTGGTCAAGACAATCATAGACACGCACGGCTGGCACATAGACGTAAAGTCCAAGCTCGGCGAGGGCACCGCCTTCATCATCACCATCCCGAAAAAATAAGACTCCCCGTCACAGCGGCGACCTTTTAAGGTATCGCGAAGTATTGCTTTAAGCGGTCTCGAAGTATTGCTTTAAGGTATCGCGAAGTATAGCTTTAAGGTATCGCGAAGTATTGCTTTAAGGAGTCCCGAAGTATAGCTTCAAGGTGTCTCGGAGTATAGCTTCAAGGGCTTTGCAATATAGGGCTTTGTTTTGCACTTGATTATATCCATATTATGAGATATAATCATATATCATTTTTTTGGAGCAATAGCTATGGAAGCCGAAAAATTTGACAGCCCGTTCAAAGGCCGCAGCCTCTTGAACTGGATTGACTGGAAGCCGGAAGAAATCATACAGATACTGGACTGGGCATTCCTCGTCAAGAAACAGGCACACGCAGGGGAAGTACATCAGCGCTTCCTTGGCAGGACAATCGCGCTCATCTTTGAAAAGCGCTCTACGCGCACCCGCTCCTCCTTTGAGACAGC
>CAKZZK010000041.1 GCA_937885235.1 uncultured Treponema sp. | reverse complement strand
TGTCGCCCTGTGCCACAAGCCACTCTTCATACGAGGAAGGATTATGATGTGAAGCGGCAAGCCGTATTATGTTTGCCACGTTCAGCCCGTCGGGAAGCGTGTCCCGGTATTTTTCCAGAAAGCCCTGCGTGTACAGCACATGCTGATGGCTGTACCAGCCGCCCTTCTGAACGTTGCAGAACTGTGCTTCTAATTCCTTGTCGTACAATTCCTTTCTGTCTGCCCGTTGGGCGAACTTTCCCACATCATGCAGCCACGATGCTATGACTATCTCTTTTAACGCCGTATCCGTCTGTTTTTCTCCTACCGTTGCCGTTCCCAGAAATCAAGCTGCCCCAGACCAAAGTTTGTGTTTTTTCCCGCATTGCATATTTTATTGAATGTAAGAAGGCTTTTCTCAAACGGTGAGAAGGTGCCGATGAGCTTGAACGTTCCGCAGATGCCGCCTAATGCCATCGCCTTTTTCTGCCGTGCAGAATAGTGCGTCGCGTCAATCCATGAAAGCGCTGCATCGGAGCGGCTGCACGTCACCTGTTCCGGCACATAGGCGCTTTCCTCGTCATATTCGCCGTACAGGATGCAGAGCGTCCTCATCCGCCTGTAGAGACAGAGCATGAAATCCTCTGCGCTAAAGTCCAGCGTGTATTTTCCGCGCGTCTTAAAGCGTAGCTGTGAGCGTAGTTCCACAAGCACTTCTTCTACAGCGCCCTTTTCCATTTTGGTGCTGCCCGCCCATATTAGAGGCGCAGTGTCCGTCCGTATGGTCTCTCCGTCAATCAGCAAGGAGCCATTGTCAGCTTGTACGTCAGTTATCTCATAGGGTATCCGCTCTTTGAACAGTCCATACTTGCCTGCACGGGCAAAGGCTGCGTATATATACGGCAGGTAGTCAATGGCCTTGCCGAAAAGCGTTATCGTAAAATCATAGTCGGAACATTCTCCGTCCGCCGCTTTTCTGCACTGCGTCATTGCATACGGATGCGAGGCTCGGTCTGTTCCCCGTCGCACGGCATTTTTCTGGGGAAGGATGGTCTCAAAAATGTATGAATATGCGCACGTTTGATTGTACATGCAGGAAGCACACACGGCATTCCGTGCGATGCAGCACATTGGCCGTAAGTTATATCCTAGCACGCTTCTCAGCACGAACACCGGCTCCGGGTTCCGCTGGAAAGACACCGCCTGCTGAAAATGCAGAAAGAAATGTACGGGCATATATGCAAGACGATTCATAGATTAAAATTATTATAGGTAGAAAATAAAAAATTGCAAATTTTTTATCTCGTTTGCTATGCGCAAGAATACAGTTTCACTGAATAAAACGCTGCGCTTTGAGTGCAACTATAGATATCTTATTACAAGCAAACGGCAGGGGGCGAATCTCCAGCACGGCGCATAAAAAAGCAGGCTGCCGGCGCGCTTACGTCAGCAGCCTGCCTATGCTCATGCCGCCACCTGTAGCGGCATGTTGCCTGTAGCGGGCGGGCGTTGCCGTGGGCTTCGCCGCCTTTGCCGACGTGGGCTTTGCGCCAGCCTTGCCGCCCTGCTTTGACGGCGCGCCCGCAGAAAGCGCAAGCACGCGCCCTGTCTTTGGTGACGGTAACGGCGGCGCCCGCCTTGTTCTCAATCTCCCAGCCCGCAAGGCGCGCTTTTCCTTCCTGAAACTGCCCGTTCGTGATGTAGTTGCCGTCGGGCAGGCACTGCGTGACCTGCGCGCTGTAGTCAACCTCGCCCGTCTTTTCCAAGCGCACGTTTTCTATGTGGACGCGCGCCGTGTAGCCTTGCGCGCCAAGGTTGAACTCAATGCGGCAGGCGCCGTCGCTTTCCGCGCGCATCTCAAAGTCGTAGCTGAAATGCTGCTTTTGAGTAGTGAGCGCGCATTTGGTGTCGCCAAAGCGGCGCTCGTAGATGCCCACCTTGTCCACCACCTCCTTCACCTGCTCGGAGGGAAAGTAATCGGTGTACTCGTAATTGTTGATAACGGTGTGGGGCACAGCGGCTGCCATTGCCGTGATGCCCACACCTTCATACTGAAGTGTTGCCATACGCGCTTATGCTGTTGCCAGTTGATAAAGGTCGCCAATGGTGGTGCACTTTTTGATGTCCACGTCGCCAATCTGTTTGTCAAACTCATCGTCATACAATGCTATGAGTTCCATGACAGACAAACTGCTCCATTCTTCCAACTCTCGGAAAGGCGTGTTTGCATGAAGTGTTTCAGCGTTTTCGATTTCTAACTGCTCTACAAATTTGTTGAGAAAAACATTAAAATCCATAATTTATATTTTTTTGATGTTAAACTTTCAATTTCTTTGCAGGAATGCCGACAACGGTCGTGCCATTCTTCACATGCGTCATAGCCACGGAGCCAGCTCCAATTATCGCATCCTCTCCAAGATGTTTGTGAGGAATCAGCGTACCTCTGGTGTGAATGACTGCCATATCTGCCATAGAACTGTACCCACCCATGAATGCATAGGTGTTCAAATGGCAGAAATTGCCCACAGAGGCATCGTGACCAATCACCACAAAGGGTTGTATGTAGGTGAAATCGCCAATGGTTACATCACATGAAATCATGGCATAGTCACGAATGATGCACCCTTTGCCGATTTTTGCATTGCGTCCAATCCTTGCGGTTTTGTCGATAAGGGTCATAAAATCCCCACCTTTTTCTAAGATAAGGCTTGCGTAATGCTTTCGCCACTTGGGGTCGCCCAAGGCACAAACAAACACATCGTCTGGAGTTGGCTCATAGTCTTCCACATTCGACAAGATAGGAGGATAACCATTTAGTCCATCAAGCGCATCGGTCTTGCCATCCAGAAAACCCTTCACATCGAAATCATGTCCATAACCAAATGATTTCGTTGCGGTCAAGAAGGTCTCCCGTCCTGCTCCTCTTGCACCAATAATAATCAGATGTTTCATCCTTTTGTGTATCACGTTCGTCGAATGCCCACCGCGAACACGTTTGTCACTCATTTCTTGACCACACAAAAAGAAAGCGGGGCATCTTGCCTCTGCTCGTCGTACTATTAGGTTGTCGGATACCTCACAAATAACAAACAGATTTTGACACCCACGCCGCTGGTATATATATGTTACACTCGTAAAGTGTGCGTGAGGGTACACGTACCCTCTGCACACTAACGAGTAGCATATACACCTACCCGTAGT
Organism: uncultured Treponema sp.; assembly: GCA_937885235.1. GTDB lineage: Bacteria > Spirochaetota > Spirochaetia > Treponematales > Treponemataceae > Treponema_D. The sequence continues at coordinate 14 of CAKZZK010000041.1, read as the reverse complement.
ATCTACTTCTGCAG
>CAKZZK010000040.1 GCA_937885235.1 uncultured Treponema sp. | reverse complement strand
CCGCAGACCGTCGCTCCGCTTGGGCAGGCAGATGGGCTGTGCGGCATGGGGGCGCCAGATTTCTTCATCGCGCTTGGCAAGCCCCGCTATGGGGATGTCCGCGCCAAGTGCCTGCAATATGCCTTCCACCGCGTTCACCTGGCCTATGCCGCCGTCTATGAGCAGCAGGTCGGGCAGGGGCTTGCCTTCGTTGATGAGGCGGGTGTAGCGCCGCGATGTCGCCTCGCGCATAGACTGGAAGTCGTCTATGTAGCCGTCGGTGGTCTTCAGGCGGAAGTAGCGGTAATTCTTTTTATCCGGATTGCCGTTGTAGAAGCTGATGAGGGAGGCGACGGGGAACTTGCCGCCTATATGCGCAATGTCGAAGCCTTCTATGCGGACCGGCAGGCGGGGCAGTCCCAGCACCTGCCGCAGCTCTTCCATCGCGGGAAAATCTCCCCGTTCCCGCAGGCGGCGGATGATGTCCTCGTGTGCGTTTTCCCTCGCCATGTTCAGCGCCGCGATGTGGAGCTTTGCCTGCGGGATGGCATCGGTCACAAGCACTATGTCGCAGTCCACCTTGTAAGTTTCTTTAAACCAGCGGCGCATTATTTCCATACCATCGGCGGTCATGACGTAGATGTGGGGCGGAATGCTCTCTTTTTCCGTGTAGTATGCGCCCATGAACTCAGGCAGTATTTCGTTGTCCTCATTGAGCGATATGGTGCGGTAGCTGTCCCTGCCGAGCAGCTTGCCGGAGCGGATTTTGAGCACGATGAAGCTTACCAGCTCTCCTTCGCGCCAGCTGGCGATGTAGTCTCGGTCGTCTCCGTCAAAGCCCTCCACGCTGTTCTGGTTCTGCAGCACGGAGAGCGCCCGCAGACCGTCCCTGATTCTCGCTGCCTTTTCAAAGTTGAGCTGTTTGGCAGCTTCTTTCATGCTTATTTCAAGTTTCTTGCTTGTTTCCTCACCTTTGCCCTCAAGTAAGGCGGAGATTTCTTCGATAAATTCTGTATAGGTGGATTCCGCAACCTCCTTGCAGCAAGGGGCGAGGCATTTGCCTATATGGTAGTAGAGGCATGGAGCAGTTTTTTTGTGAAATGTCCTGCAATGGCGTAACGAATATATCTCATAGAGTGTTTCTATGAATGTATCAAGGGCGGTGGCATCTGGGAATGGACCGAAGTAGAGAGAGCCGTCCTGCACGATATGCCTTGTTTTAAAGATGCGGGGATATGCTTCGTGCGTGATACGCAGGACGGGATATGATTTTCCGTCCTTCAGGTTGATGTTGTAACGCGGCGTATGCTGCTTGATGAGGTTGTTTTCAAGCAGGAATGCCTCGTACTCATTGTTGGTGGTGATGTATTCTATGCTGCGGGCGTGGCTGATTAAAAGCCTTGTCTTGATGTCCTTATTTCCGCTAAAATAAGAACTGAGACGGTTTTTAAGGCTCTTTGCCTTGCCGACATATATTATTGCTCCTTCTGCATTGCGCCACAGGTAGACGCCGCTTTGGGAGGGAGCTTTGAGCGCAGTCTGATGAAGAAGCTCGCGGGGCGAAAGCTCAGGCTGCGAGGGAGAAGCTAATGCTTGAGATTCGTTATTCAGGTCGTTCATATATGCGTAAGAATGTTTCTATTATATCATGTTGTTTTCTTCTTTTAAATACCGTTTTTCTCTCTTCTGCGGATGCAAAGGAGCGCGTCATCACCCTCGGCGGCAAAGAGGGCTGGGGACGGGTTTCTGAAAAAGAGGGCGTCACCACGGGAGTAGGCAGGTTCGGCTATGATGCCCTGAAGCTTGACACAAACAGCCGCGTGCAGGATTCTGATACAGACCTGCTGCTTGATTTCGAAGAGCTGGAGCCTGTCGATGTGACCGGCCACTATAAAGTAGTCTCCTCTGATATTGTGCCGGGGGAGAGCGGCAAGATGGGAAAGACTGCGGGATTGAGCCGCGGCACAGGCGGCATCCGTCTGAGGGGAGGCAATGGCTCTATCTTCGGTACATCGGGGATAGCGGGTTCCTTCCTCATCGAATTCTGGCTTAATCCTTCCGTCGCAGAGAACGGGGAGTCTGTGTTTTCATGGCGCTCTTCCCGCACGGTGGATGCTTCCCCCCTCTACCAGATGATAAATGCAAGCTTTTACAAAAATCATCTGGAATGGCTCTTTACCAATGTCTTTGACGGTTACAAGAAGGATAGCGGGGAAATCCATATCGCTTCCTACAGTACGATTATCCCTGATGTGTGGACGCACCATTCCATCAGTTTTGACGAGGATTCCGGGTTGCTTGAGTACCGCATCAACGGCAAGCTGGAGGCGATGCGTTTCATCACGTCTACCGGCACCGAGATGGGGGGCACTATCTACCAGCCGGTGCTCGGGGTTGCCGCAGACATAGATATCTGCCCCAGCTATACAGGTCTTATAGATGATTTTAGGATTCAGAACAGCGCGAGAAATGATATTGCCTATGATATGCGCTATGACACCTACCGCCGCGCGGGAGGCAGGTTCAAGACTTCTCCGATTTTGGTCTCCAAAGAGGCGCGGCTCACAAGGGTGGATGCGCTCCTCAGCGAGCCTGAGCAGACTTCGGTAGTGCTCTACATCCGCAGCAGCGATAACTACTTTACATGGGATGAAAACTCTCCTGAGTGGTACCCCGTTACCAATCACGCGGATATCAGCAAAGAGCTGAAAGGTATGTACTTCCAGCTGGCGGCAGACCTCTATCCAGACGGAAGCGGGGCGGTGTCTCCCTCCGTTATGCAGGTTGACCTGCACTTTGTCGAGGTGGAAGCACCTCTTCCGCCATTCCGCGTGGATGCACAGGCGGGGGATGGCGAGGTGACGCTCTCATGGACTTATTCGGTGGACAGCTCGACGGGCGGATATTATGTCTACTACGGCGAGCGTCCCGGCGAATACCTTGGACGGGAGGCTGTGCAAGGGGAATCTCCCGTTGATGTGGGCAACGTGAACCGCATAACGTTCAAGGGCTTGAAAAACGGCAAGATTTACTATTTTGCCATAGCCGCCTATTCGCGGGTGAATGACGAGATTATGGGCGTACTTTCTAAGGAAGTATATGCAAGACCGTTGAAGAAATAGAAAGGGGAAAATGATGGCTGAACTGAGTCCTGATGATAAACTGACACTGAATAGAGCAAAGTCCGCCGTTATGGCGCGGGACTATGTTCTTGCCGAGGGCCTGTATAAGAAATTGCTCCAAAGCGACGGAGACAATGCAGAATTCTTGGGTGCGTTGGGCAGCGTATACGTGAAGAGCGGGCGGGATGCTGATGCCCTGCCTGTCTATACGCGGATGCTTGAAATCAACGACAAGGATATTGATGTCATCAATAATCTGGGAAGCATCTACCGCCGCCTCAAGCATTATCGGGAATCTGTTGACATCCTGAGCAAGGGCATCATCGTTGATGAGTCCAATGTGCAGCTCTTTTACAACTTGGGCTTTACCTACAAAGAGGCGGGCGAGTTCAAGGACGCAGAGCAGTGCTTCAAGATGGTCATAGAGAAAAATCCCACGGACGTGCTTGCCTATAATCATCTGGGGACTATCTATCTGAATGAAAGATTCTTTGACAAGGCAGTGACTGTCTTCCAGAAAGGCTTAAAGATAGACCCCAATCATCCTGTGCTCCATTTAAATCTTGCCCACACCTATGAGGGGCTCAATGACGTAGACAAGGCGGCGAAAGAGTACGAGCAGGCGCTGCGCTCAAAGCCGGGCTGGCTTGAAGCGATAGACGGCTATGCCGATATTCTTCTTGAAAAATCCCGCGCTTTGCAGGCTCAGGGGCTTGTGGAGCAGGCCATAGACTTAAATCCTGATAACGCGCGTATGCACACGAAGCTCGGCAAGGCGTTCTCTCTGCAGGAGTCTTATGACCATGCGGAGAGTGCTTTCAATGACGCGCTCAATCTGGAACCTGAAAACACGGAAGCGCTTTCCGGCCTTGCGGATGCCTATGAATCTGACGGAAAAATCATGGAAGCGCTCCAGGCAATGGAAAAATATGAGGAGCTTGACCCCGAGAGCATCGCTATGTTGCAGCAGTACACGCATATCCTGCTTTCCGGCAACAGGCTTGACGATGCCCATGAGAAAATCACGCAGGCATGGGAGCTGTCTCCCGATGATGTCAAGACGCTGAACCTGATGGGGCAGTACTATATCTGTACCGATGACGATGCAAAGGTGCAGGAATATTTCGGACGCATTCAGCAGCTTGATTCTTCCTATAAGGATCATTACCGCGATGGTGCCCTGCGCTATGCGCAGGTAGGCAAAAACGAAAAAGCAGAGCAGCAGCTTTTGAAATATCTTGAAAATAAGCCGGAAGATGTCCGCGCTATGGCTATGCTTGCGGCAAATTACGAGGCACAAGGGCGCTATGATGATGCCCTTGCCGTCTATGAAAAGCTGAATACGGAGCACGGTGAAAACGCAGTCTACAAAAAGCGGCTGGACAAGGTGAACGGCATCATCGCCACCCGTCCGCAGCGTGCTCCCTCCGCCGCGCCAGAAGCGCGCGATGAGCTTTCAGAGCTCTCAGCAGATGAAGTCCTTCCGCTTGCAGATGGTGATATCGATGGACAGGGAAGTGCGCCGGATGAGTTGGAGACTGCGCTTCTGTCGGAGACTCTGCCGCCAGAGGAGACTTCCTTGCATTACTCTGCAGAGGATACCTTTAAGGGGCTTTCGCAGGACAGCGATGACATCTCTCCCTTTGCCAATGACCTGCTTGATGATGACATCCTCGATGACGATACGCCGCTGACAGACCTCGATTCGCTCATTCCCGACCAAGGGAGCTTTGGCGGCGATGATGATACTTTCTTTGAGGACAACCCCTTTGGCTCCCCGCTTTCCTCACGGGATGACCCCCTTGAAGAAGATGACGGGCAACCCCGCTTTGAGGAGGAAAACCTCGGCAGCATGGAGGAGCGCGAGCCCATAGAGCTGGAAGAAGACCCCCTTGAGGATGATGCCGACGATGAAGCAGCAGCAGATGAGCCGGAAGAAATCGAGGAGGAGGAAACCCGTTCGGTGGAACTGCCCGATGATGTGCAGGACATAGCGGAAGAGGATATGGAAGATGTCTATGAGCCCGAGGAAGAATTTGCCGCTGATGATGTTGCCGAAGAGTTAGCGGAGGAAGCAGAACCCGAAGAGCCTGATTTGACCGAAGAGTTTGAAGAGTCGGAGCTGCTTGAAGAACCCGAAGTTCTGGAAGAGCCGGAAGTTCCCGATGAGCCAGAGCCTGAAGAGGAAGATCTTTTGGAAGAAGATCTTCCTGAAGAAGAAGCGCCTCAGGAGCTTATGGACTTGGAAGAAACTGTCTTTGACGAGCTTGAAGATGAGCCTTCCGAGCCGGAAGAGAGCGAAGACTCTCTCTCTGAGCTCATCGACGCTATCGATGACAAGGATGCTGCGGAAAAATACAAGGAAAGTGCGGCGCTGTTTATGCGTCTGCGTTCGCTTGTCGAATTCCTGCCGCAGGAAGAGTATGATGAGTTTATGCACAGCAAAGAGCGCCTGCGTCTGGAATACATCATTGCGCGGCTGAAGGGCAAGCCGGGCTTGCTTGCCGTGTCTGAGCTGTGCCACAGGGACAGCGCTCTGGCAGACCCGCTCGCTGAACAGGCGGCTGTGGAGGGCAAGCAGGGAATGCAGCTTGCCGCGTCCGTGCTTGCCTATATGCGCTCGCTTGTCCAAGAACTGCCTGACAAGCCGCTTGCCGCCGCCCTCGACGGCGAGCTTGCAAGGGTCTTGGAGAAGATTACTCTATAGCCTGAAAATTTGTGAGTGCGTGAGAACTTCGTTGCCCGTGGGGGTGATGAGGACATCGTTTTCAAGCCGGGTGCCGCCAAGTTCCGCATCATAGAGCCCCGGCTCAAGGGTGACGATGTTGCCTGCTTCAAAAAGTTTGTCCGGCTTTGAACGCAGGCTGACGAAGGGATTTTCATGGATTTCAAGACCCGTACCGTGTCCGAGTCCGTGCGGCATATTCCTTCCCGCAGTGGCGAAGATTTCCTGCGCTTTTTCGTGGGCTGCCCGCACCGACTTGCCCGGCGCGTAGAGCTTTTTGCATTCGTCTGCCGCCTGCTGGACGAGCCGGAGCAGTTCTTCCTGAGCGGCAGAGAGGGGGCCTCTCGCTATGGTAATGGTGCAGTCGCTGGCATAACCTTCGTAGCATACGCCGTAGTCCAGTATGGAAAGCCCTGTGCTGCCCCAAGCGCCGCCCGTGTAGCCGGGAAAAGCGTGGATGGCAAAAGAGCGTTCCGGTCCTGCGGCAAGCGTGTCAAAGCTAGTGCGTTCGCAGCCCTGCAGTCGCAGCTCTCGCTCGATGTAGAGAGCCACGTCTATTTCTGTTGCAATAGTTCCCTTCTTTAATTCCTGCACGATGTGTTCCGTCATGGCGTCTGTGATGGAACATGCCTTTCTGGTACAGGCAATTTCGTATTCATCTTTTACCGCGCGGAATGCCGCTACCTCGTCATGGACAGAACCATGCGCACATTGCAGCTGCCAGCCTGAAAGTTTTTCTTCGTATTCCTTGTACAGCGGGTAGGGGCAGCTTGGGGGCAGGGCTACCGTAGAGGTGGTGCCGTAGCTGCCGAAGCTTTTCAGCGTTTCCTGTACAGCTTTTGTGTTTGTCCGCTCGTAAATGTTGTAGGGAACCATCTTGTCCGAATATGCCTTTTTTGCTGCAAGGTTTTCGTCCCATGGAATGAGCACGCTGCTGCCTTCTGCCGCGAGTATAAGCAGGGCATCGGACGGGTGTCCCGTGAGGTATCTGATGGAGACATCGCGCTTTTCCTCGCTGTCTTCAAAGACTGCTGCGGCAATGTTGTGTGCTTTCAGGTAGTCATATACTTTCTGCCTGCGCATCTTGTAAATGCTTGCTAAATCTGTCATCTGTAACTCCTGTCACTGTGATTTTCTTATTTTATGGGTGATTGCTTCGATGAGGGGATCCCTGCTGACGGCGAGCAGGAGCACGCCGACCGCGGCGAAAATGAATGCCGTTGCGCAGACCGGCGCTCCCTGCGAAAAGAGCCTGCCCCTGCCTGCGCAGAGCGCGATGATTTTTTCCTTGAGCAGGTAGACGGGTAGCGCCGCGATGAAGGAAAAAAGCGCTATCTTTGCTATATATATAATAGAAGATTTTATCACGCTCCCGACATCTATAACGGGGTTGCGTCCCAGAAAGATGAAGAGCAGCAGCATATTGACAATGCTTGCAAGGGTGAGCGCAAGGGCAATGCCGCCCCCGCCAAGCGAGCGGGAGAGGATGACTGCCGCCACGATGTTGACTGCGAAGTTGACCAGTCCTGCCACCGTCGGACTCTTTGTGTCCTGCTGTGCATAGAAGGCAGGAGCGGTGATGCGGTTTACGGCGATGAAGAAGAGACCGATGATGTGGAAGCTGAAGACGCTTTCCGTTAGCTTGATGGAATTTTCATTAAAACGTCCGCTGGCAAAGACGAGGGTGATGATGCTCTTTTTCATCAGGAGTGAATAGAAGGTGATGGGAATGGCTATGGCTGCCATAATCTTTATGGCGAGCGTGAGCATACCGCAGAAATCCTGCCACTGCTTTTTTTGCGCAAAGCCGGTGAGGTCAGGCAGGATGATGGTGCCGATGGTGACAGCGCAGATGCCGAGGATAAGCTCCTGCAGGCGCAGCGAGTACTGTATGCTTGAATAGACACCTTCCCCCGTGCGAGTGGCAAGCGCGGAGGACACGATGTCGTTCAGCTGGTAGGCGGCCATGCCGATGACCGTGGGACCGATGAGTTTGAGCACTGTCCGCGTGCCGGGATTGGTGAAAGCCCTGCGCAGCGAGATGAACGTTATGCGCCAGCCGTTTTTGAGCACGAAGGGCAGCTGGAAGAGCGCCTGTACGCAGCCCCCCGTTATGACTCCTATTGCCATTGCCCGCGCGGGATTTGCCGTGTGCGGCGAAAGCAGATAAGTCGCCGCAATGACGATGGCGTTGAAGAGTATGGGCGTAAAGCCAGACGGCGAAAAGATTTTGTGTCCGTTCAAGATGCCCTGAAAGAACGCGGCGATTGAAATCACCACGAGGTAGGGGAACATGATGCGGGTCAGTATGACCGATTCAGACATCGCCTCCTGATAAGCATCGTTGAAAAAAAGCCTGAGTATGAGGGGCGTGAAGAGCATACCGAGCGACACAAAGAGCACCGTCAGGAAGGTCACGAGGGTAAAGGTTGCGCTGATGAATTCCTGCGTTTTCTGCCTGCCGTCGTCATCTTCCATCTCTGTGAGGTACTTCTTGAACGTGGGTATGAACGCCACCGACACGGAGTTCTCCGCAAAGAGCCGCCGGCAGAAGTTGGGCACTTGGAATGCTATGCCGAAAGCATCGCTCAGCGCTGAAGTGCCCAGAAAGTGCGCCTTTGTCATCTCGCGCACCAGCCCGAGGATGCGGGAGCACAGGGTAAGGAAAGAGAGCGACAGCCCCTTTGCTACGAGGGAACGATTTTTTTTCATGGGTCTAGCATAATACGCTTGCAAAAATAAAGCAAGGAAAATAGTGTGAGTTTTTCTTATAATGTATTAGACAAAGAACCTTTTTAAAGCTATAATAATTTATATGGAAAATCTATCCCACGGAAGGGCAGGAAACTTACTATGAGAAAGAGTCTTAATTTAACGGTCAAGATGGGATTCCTTGTGGGGATCGCTATTGTTGTATCTGCTGTTTGCGTCGAAGCAGTTTGTCTGAGTTTGTTTAAGAAAGAATTCACCGACAATGTGCGAATGAATTTGAACACAGTTCAACGAGGCATTCTGAATAATTTAAACAATCGAAACATCATTCTGCGCAATGCTGTGGTGGCGCTTTCAGGGCGTCCGAATTTCGTGGAAGCTATGGAAGAAGGCTCCTCCACGCTTATCGGTAATCTTGCGGAAGAAAAGCGGCAGATAGTGGGCAACGACATCATATTTGTAACCAACGCTGCGGGGCAGGTAATTGCGGGGTCCGGCGGTTCCTTTATCTATGGTATGGATTTGTCCGATATGGCATGTGTAAAGGATGTTGTCCGCGAGGGGCTTGCAGAGGCAAAGACCTATGAGTCCAAGGCAGGTGTCATCGGTTATTCCATGTTGGTGGCATCTGCAATCAAGGACAGCCAAGGCAAGCTCATCGGTTCCCTTGTGGCTGGCTATGACCTTTCAAAGCAGAGCTTCGTAGACCACATGAAAACTGTCTATAATATAGAAATATCCATCATTGAAGGCGAGACCCGTGTTTCCAGTACAATTAAAGATGAAAATGGGCGTTCATGGGCAGGTTCCCGGCTTGAAAATGTGGAAGTCGTTCAGCGCGTAGGAAAAAATGGTGAGTCCTATGAGACCGAATCAGTCTTGCTCGGCACAAAGTACTTGAACATCTATTTTCCCCTTAAAACAGAGTTAGGAAAAATTACGGGCATCATTTCAACCTTCCGCAGCAAGGAAGTGATAGACCGAGTGATGACTACAGCACTGCGGATTACTATCAGCATCATTTTGCTCATCGTCATCGCTTTGTGCGTTCTTTCCGGCGTGATAATCTACCGGATGCTTCGCCCCCTCAAGACTGTGCGTAAGACGCTCGATGACATCAGCACCGGCGATGCGGATCTGACAAGGCGTATCAATGTTTCTGTGCATGATGAAATCGGCGATGTGGTGCATGGCTTTAACCAGTTTGCGGATAAGCTGCAGCATATCATTGGCGAAATGAAGGGCAGCAAGCGCATTATGACAACTACCGGTGAAGACCTTGAAGCCAGTGCGGCAGAGACAGCGAGCGCCATCACCGAGATTATTGCCAATATCGAAAGCATGCACGAGCAGATAGACGGCCAGAAGGCGAGCGTTGACCAGACTGCCGGTGCCGTTGACGAGATTTCTTCTAATATAATGTCCCTAAACCGCATGATTGAAAACCAGTCCGCCGGTGTTACCGAGGCATCCGCCGCGGTTGAAGAGATGATTGGTAATGTCCGCTCTGTCAACGCCTCTATGGAGAGAATGTCCAATACCTTTGCCGATTTGCAGCGCAATGCGCTTTCAGGCATCGCCAAGCAGGAATCTTCGCATCAGCGCATCCAGCAGATTGAAGATCAGTCAGAGCTTTTGCAGGACGCAAACCAGGCTATTGCAAGCATCGCTGAACAGACGAACCTGCTTGCTATGAACGCCGCTATTGAGGCTGCCCATGCGGGCGAGGCAGGAAAAGGCTTTGCCGTTGTTGCTGACGAAATCAGAAAGCTTTCAGAAACCTCCACGGAGCAGTCAAAGACCATCGGCGACCAGCTTAATCAGATCAAGGATACCATCAACAGCGTTGTTGCGGCTTCAACAGAGTCCAGCCAGGCGTTTGCCTTGGTGTCCCAGAAGCTTAAGGAAACCGATGAGCTCGTCATGCAGATTCGTTCCGCAATGGAAGAGCAGAATGAAGGTTCCCGCCAGATTACCGAGGCGCTGAAAGTGATGAACGACAGCACCATGGAAGTGCGCAGTGCTTCTGCTGAGATGAACGAGGGCAACAAGATGATTCTCGATGAGGTGCAGCACCTGCAGGATGTTTCCGGTGCGATGAAACAGAACATGGATGAAATGCACTTGGGTGCCCGCAGGGTGAACGAGACTGGAATGGCGCTTACAGAGATTTCCCATAAGGCCAAGGAATCCATAGACAAGATGGGTGCGCAGATTGACCAGTTCACCGTCTGATTTTGCGGCAGAGCTGACGAAGCGCTACGGGACGGTAAAACGAGCCCGTGGCTGCTTCCTGTACACAGCGAAAGGCGTGCGGATCACCGACCTCTATCAGGAAGGTGGCCGCGCCATTCTGGGATGGGGCGGGGGAAGCGCGTTTACCGTGCTCAAAAACGTCCTGTCCCGCGGCTTGACCGGCAGTTTTGACACCGATTATATCCTGCGCATACAGAAAGCCGTGAGCGACTTGCTTTTTTCGCCGCGGCAAGTTTTTATTTTCAAATCAAAGGAAATCGCCCTCAAAGAGGCGCTCGCATTCTCGCCGGAAGACAGCTCTGTGTGGAAGCCGTGGGCTGGCGCTGATATACGCTGGAGCGAACGTGCTGCCGTGGTGCTGGAGCCGCCCCTGCCGTGGACAGAGGGAATCTATCTGCTTGCGGTACGGACAGACATAGCGGGCGGCAGACAGCCCGAAGAGGCACAGCTCCGTCTGCCCGCCGTGCTTGCCGCCGCCATTGCCCGCTCACTCTACGATATGATAGCCGCGTTGCAGGTGCGTGCGGAAAAAGACTGGTTTGTCTACGACACTGTGTTACATCCCTACTGGACAAGGCGGGGACCGTATCTCTCTCCCAAAGTGCCGTGTGAGCGTTACAGGGACTTTTTCCTGCACTGTCTGGACAGCGAGCTCTTTATCAGCCCGCTGTATGACACGCCGAGCATTGTGCCCTATGGTGCGGATGTCGGCGTATTCAGAAAGCTTTCCCGCTCTCCGTTCAGTTTTTCTTGAAGCTGATTTTCTTGAAGAGACGGCGGAGTATGCCAATCTTGCCGAAGCATATCCAGTAAAGCAGGCTCAGCACGAGGACTATCGGAATGCCGAAGATAATCACATAGAGTACGACGAAGAAGAGTCCCACAAAAAAGCTGAGCGTGTTGCTGATGAAGTCCCAGAAAGCATTTTTCGTGTCGGGCAGGGTGAAGCCTCTCTCTGTCTGCATCGGGGGCAGAGTGGCGCTTATGTTTATAGTAGAATAATCCACGAGTGCCGCAAGGCGGTTGAGCCTGCCCTGCATGGATTCAATCTCACTTGTGACGTCGTTGATCTTGCTTTCCAGCTCAATCATATCCTTTACGTCCTTTGCCTCTTTTAAATATGCCTCAAGCCGCTCTAGCATAACCTTCTTTGTATCGAGACGGGTCGCAATGTCGTAGTACTGGTCCGTCACGTCCTCGCTGCTCACATTTTTGGAGCGAAGCTTGCCAAATCCAAGGGCATCATTCATTGCCTGGTCGAAATAGCGGCTGGGAATGCGTGCGGTGGCGTGCAGGGTCTTGCCGTTTTTGCTTGAATCGGAGATATAGCCGTTGTATTTTTTAATCCAGCCGTTCAGCATTTCGCGGGTGTCTGCAAGGCTTTCTACCTCTGTGTCTATGCGTCCCGTACGGATGAGTTTGCGTTCGATGGTGCTTGTTCCCTCTTTTGAAGAGGGATTTGGCTCTGGCTCATCCATTTCAAAGGCTTCTTCGTCGATGCTTTCCGTTGCAAAGCCAATAGCTGCCGTCTTCATGCTCATCGCGGCACCTCCGGAACTATTCATAGCTGGTGCCGCCTGCGAAGTGCTTGCCGCACCGTCATAGCTTTTGCCACAGCTGCTGATTATACCGCAGAGTGCCGCCATTCCCAGAACTACGGCAAGCTTGCCGATCGCTAATTTTTTCATATTCATGCTCCTCTTTATATTAGAACAACTGCGGCAGGGCTAGGTTACAGCAAATTGCAAGTCTTCGTTCCCATGCACTTGAATGAGCTGTGGTTTGAGTTCTTCCTCCCAGAAGCGGTCGGGAATTTTGAACTTGCCGGAGGAAAAACCGAGATGCCTGTCTGCCCGCACCTTTTCGCCGTGAAAGTCGCTTCCGCCCGTCACAAAGCAGCCGAGCTTATGCGCAAGCGCTTCAAGCCGCATTGCTTCGCCGACCCGAGCGCCAGGATGCCATGCTTCAATGCCTTCTATGCCGCGGTCGACAATGCCACGGAGCACGTCCTCGATTTTGCCCCAGGAAACGTAGAGCGAAAGGGGATGGGCCAGCACCGGCAGGCCGCCGGAGCTTTTGATTGCCGCCACCGCCTGCTCCAAGTCCGCCCCGCTGTGGTGGGTGAACCAGGGGCGCCCCTGGGCAAGGTACTTGTCAAAGGCATCCTGCCGTTTTCTTACCACCCCTTTCTGTACCAGGAAATCCGCAAAGTGGGGGCGCCCCAGCTGGGACACGCCGAAAATCGCCTTCAGTTCATCCTGGGAAGTATGAATGCCGTCGGCGGCCATTTTTTCGATAATCCGCTCATTGCGTTCACGCCTGCTTTCCTGCAGGTCGTCAATGACTTCCGCCAGCTCCGGTGAACAAGAGGTCAGCCCCTGCCCCAGCAGGTGGAATTCGCCGGTGGGCCACTCCACGGTGATTTCTATGCCGGGCACAAAGGTAATACCGGCATCCTTGCAGACAAGAGCCGCCTCATGCAGGCCGGAAACGGTGTCGTGGTCAGTAAGGGCCCAGACGGTAAGATTATGGGAAACTGCATAGCGGGCGGAATCTGCCGGGGACAGTTTTCCGTCGGATGCAGAGGAATGCGTGTGCAAATCAATCAT
>CAKZZK010000039.1 GCA_937885235.1 uncultured Treponema sp. | reverse complement strand
GCACAGGATGAGTCCGGGCGTCGACTGCAGAAACATCGCGACGGAACCGGCTCCGCCTATCACTTTGCCGGTCCATATGCCTACGAGGTTTTTCGCGGGGATGCTTACAAGGTCCGCGGTGTTGTTGTTGTCGCCGCGGGTGCGGAACGATACGAGCGCCCCGGTCTTTTCATCCACTTCAAGCGCTATGACTCTGTGCGTTACGACGGCGGTCCCGCCCGATTCCGGGTCAAAGAACGAGATAACGTCACCGATCTTCACGTCCTCCGGCTTGGCGCTTTTGATTATGATCAGGTCGCCGCTGACGATCTTTTTCGTCTTCTGCACCGCGTCTTTTACCGTAACTTCGATCGTATTTATTTTATCTGTTCTATTTATATAGATCGTTTCGGTCTGCGCCTTCAAGCCTTCTTTTACCGTCTCGTTGAACGTCATATCGATAGGATACATCGGATCGAATTCGGCGGTCGTCGGAGGGTTCATGGAGTCTGTCAGAACTATCAGCGGCGCGTAGCCGCCTATCGTAGGCACTTCGTCTTTATTGACAAGACCTTTGATAATCATGGTGACGTTCATTGCGAGGATGGGTACGAGAATAACGCATATCACAATACCGACGATCGTCAGTATCTTGTGCCCCGTCGTCGACTTTTCCTCGGTCTTAACGTCAGCCTGCTGTTTTTCTTTCATCAAATGTTCCTTTCGAGGATCACGTGCGGTCCCGCGTAAACGCGGCAGCCGTGGACTCAGAGAGCTTCGGCAGATAATTCCGTAAAACGGCAAAAAGAGCCTTTTTCACCTATGCTCTGTGAAATTATACATCGTCAGCGTCTGACTTTATATGTATTTTTTATGAACGCATTGACACATGTTTGATTTTCGCCCAAATTATAGTATTTTTACTACAATTAGTATGCTGACAGCATAGTCAAATCATGTTTATCTCACTGCCACTTTCAATGAATTGTTGTTTCAAATGTATGAATGACAAGGGTTTTATGATTCAGCTTTGTATCCGATGACGGCAGCTTTTGTCCGTTTTACCGGATACCGTGCTTATATTTCCGGAAGTTCTCCGGGTTCTCCGGTATCAGACGTCGCAATTACCTCATTTGCGATCTTTATCACGACTGTCTCCGGTTCATTGTACTGTTTTTTCATATTTGCCTCCATTAATTCTGTTTTTTCGTTTGCTTTCTTGTTTTTACTATGCTCGCAATACTGACGTTACGTTTCGGATTCATTTGAACGGCAAATCAGCTGTTTGTGAAGTAATTCTTCGCCGCCCTTGTATATTTGATCATTCCACGCAGAAGATTTATCAGCGTATCATATTTGTTGTCGTTTAAGCCTGTATAATACTCCAGCATCGATTTTGCATATATTTCAACGCTTGTCAACTGTGTATCGCTTATCTGCTCACCGTTCTCATAAAGAGTTGCACGGACCTGCTGACCTATGTCATAAGATGCCATTGTTGTCAGTTTTGCCGAATAGCGGTTTTTTGCGCTTACCGAATTGTCGCAAAGCCACGGCTCTGAAAAAGAGCGCAAGTCAAGATTGTTTTTGCGGTCAACGCCCGGAAATGCTTTTGAGTCAAGTCCAATGATAAATACGTATTTTGCTGGCAGAATACGGTTAGGCTGGAACGAAGCAAACGTAATGCCGCCGGTAAAGACAACTATGTGCATAGCCACCTCCTTATCCTATTGGACTTTTATAATTTACTCTGTTATACTTATTATACCATGACTCATCTGAAAAGTGTCAATATTCCTCATGATTTAAGTGAAATTAATGCTATTTTTGTCGCACACGGGCACAAGGCGTACCTTGTCGGCGGCGCCATCAGGGATATGCTGCTCGGCAAAGCAAGCCACGACTGGGACCTTGCCACTGACGCAAGCCCCCAGCAAGTGATGAGCATCTTCCACCATGTCGTCCCCACGGGAATAGCCCACGGAACGGTGACAATCCACATCTTTGGGCGGGAAATAGAGACCACCACCTTCCGCACAGAGCAGGGCTATTCCGACGGGCGCCACCCGGACAGCGTTACCTACGCGGCGACCATAGAAGAAGACCTGTCGCGCAGGGACTTTACGATGAATGCCATCGCCGCAGAACTTTCCACAGGCAAACTGGTTGACCCCTTCGGCGGACGGGAGGACATCAAAAAAGGCATCATCCGCACCGTGGGCAATCCGCTTGAACGCTTTGGCGAAGACGGTCTGCGTCCCGTGAGGGCGGTCCGCTTTGCAGGGCAGCTCGGCTTTCGCATTGAAGAGGAAACCCTCAAAGCCCTCTCCCACCCCGCGGTGCTGGCAAAAACGGGGGGCATCTCTGTAGAGCGCTTCCGCGATGAGTGGTGCAAGATAATGCAGGCCCCCCGCCCGAGCGAGAGCCTCCGCCTCCTTGAAACGACAGGCATACTCTCTCTCTTTGTGCCGGAATTCAGCGTCTGCCGCGGCTGTACGCAGGCTGACTCGCGGGGCTTCCACGAATTCGACGTGGCAGACCACCTCTTCTACGCCTGTGACGGCGCCCCTGCGGAAAACCTAGCAGTGCGCCTTGCCGCCTTCTACCACGACATCGGCAAGCCGGAGGCTCGCGAGGGGGAAAACTGCAACGGAGCTGAAATCATCCGCTTCCACGGCCATGAAAGCATCTCTGCGCGAAAGGCACGGGAATCTCTTACCCGCCTTAAATTCTCCAACGAGCAGACGGATAAAATCGTGCACCTTGTCAAGGAGCATATGTTCCACTACGAAAGCACCTGGAGCGATGCCGCCGTGCGCCGCTTCATCATCCGTGTGGGCATAGATAATATAGAAGATTTGTTTGCGCTCAGGCTTGCGGACATACACGGTATGCACAATGTCCCCCTCGCCGCAGACAGCCCCACTTGGCGCGAGCTCATGGAGCTTCAGAAGCGCATCCAAAAAGCGACGGAGGAAAAAGCCGCGCTCTCGCTCAAAGACCTCGCGGTAAACGGCAGGGATTTGCAGGCGGCAGGCATCCCCGCAGGCAAAACCATGGGTGCAATACTGCGGGAGCTCTTTGACTGCGTTACGGACTCCCCCGCAATGAACGACAGGGAGAAGCTCCTCCGGCTCGCGGGGAATATATATCGGGAAAAATACAGTTAAGGGTGCCCTTAAATCGTAGCTGAAAGCCTCTCGTGCAGGGAGGCGACTACTTTTTCGTCTTCAAAAGTCAGCACCTCGGGCTTATACAAAAAGCCAAAATAGGCAAAGAGCTTCTTTATGCGGTGCTTCCACAGCTTTTTGCCGGAAAGATGGTGGGTGCGCTTGATGTTTTTCCAAGGAGTTTGCTTTGCGGCTTCAAACCACAGCTTCTGCAAGGGCATTGGATACTTGCACTCGTAGTGCCACGGCTTTTCACTGCCTGTAAAGTGGAGCAGGCAGGGATTGTGTGTCGCTTCCGCAATAGCGGGGAAATGCTTTCTATCTACAAAAAGCGTGCTGTGAGGGGCAAAAAAATCAAGCTGCACGTTATAGCGCGGATGAACAAAGAGCAAAGTCCCCGCCAGAATATAGTTCAATGCATCTTGGTCGTGCGCAATGCAACGTTCTGGATGCTTTGAAATAAACGATAATGTTTTATTTTGCACATCGTGCTCGCGCCAATATGCGAGATTGATGAGCATAACGCCAGAACAGAAATACCCAGAGAGAGGAGTATATTGCAACCTATTGTAACGGCGTATATCATCGTTATAGATATCAATGATAACTGCCGCAGAATATGCACTCACATCTGTGTTCCACAGCCCCATAAGACTATCAACACAGAGAATATCACTGTCGAGATAGAGAACTTGCTTCATATTCTGAGGCAAAATACTAGGAAACAAAATGCGATAATAAGCCGCAAGACTGATATGGTCTTCTTCCCGTACAGGGCAGTCCTTCAAGATTTGCTTATCTATAGTATAGAATACAATGTGTTTGCTTTCATCTTTTATCAAGGAAGAAAGCATCTGCTGACCTTTTTCTGAAATGCCCGCTGATACAACGTGAAAAGTTATTTCTTCCTGACAGTTTGTCACGAGGATAGAGTGCATCAAAATACCTGTGGGCATAACATAGTTCTCATCCGTGCACAAGACAATATCAAGCATAGTATACACCCTCCTTGACGCAAGGCTGATAAAATGCCTCTGAGAAAACTCGAGTATCCTGAATGAGAAATGCAGTTATACTATAACCACGCAAACATGCTTTCATATATATATAAACACGAGGAAAGCCTCCTCGTTACAAAGACCTCTTATCCATACTAGTTTTCGTAGTATAACAAATTTTATAAATTAAGTCACTACTAAAAAACAAATTGGAAAGAAAATTTTGTCATTCGTAAGCGATTTTGTCAAGTTAAGCACCTAAAAATTTAGGGACTTT
>CAKZZK010000038.1 GCA_937885235.1 uncultured Treponema sp. | reverse complement strand
TCTATTGCAAACAGGCTCCCTTGGCAATGGCAGTCCGCCGTTTCTGAAAAAAAAATATAATGAAAGTCTTTCCATCTGCCGAGTCTATAAGGGGGAAGCCATGGCACGTAATGTAAATAAAAACAATTTTGACCAGCTGGCAGCAGGCATCAGCAAGGAAGAACGAAAGGCTATGCTCAAGCAGCTCCATGGTTCTGGAACTGAGGGAGAGCTTTTTGCTTCCAAACGCGAGTACCGTGAAGATGATTATAAGCTGGCTCTTGATCAAGAATTCCGCAACCAGTCATGGCTTGCCAAGCTGTTTATCTGGATTTCCTCTCTTCTGAATCATAAAAGCGCAGTGGAGGTGCTCAACAACCGTATGCTTAAGAAGCTGGCGCGGGAGATTGAGTCTGAAACGCCCTCGCTTATCATCTACAGCAGGAAGGTGGCGTTTACCGTGCTTTACGAGAAAGTCGGGGAGCTTCGCGCTGTGGCGAAATTTTTCCGTCCGTACCTTCAGGGCTTTGCCAAAAAGCAGGATGAATTTTATTTTACCGCCGGTCATATAGCAATGCCCGAGATTGAAGAGCTTATCGAAGAGGAGATAAATCCCTACCAGTTTGACATAAACAAGCCTATGCCCGCCGACGGCAAAAGAATGCTGCAGGACAAGTTGCAGACGAGGCTTGCTTCCCTGCCGACGAGTGCCATGGAGCGGCTCTTTGCCTATGTGCAGGGCTTGAACTGGCTCTATCATTTTGCCTGTATGCCGTTTGAGAGTCTCCTGCATAAGTTTTCTGATACGGCGGGCAACAGGGAGTGCCTCTTTCCCCTTATCCGGGAGGACTTTGAACGCCTTGCGCGGGTCATGGTGAGCTATGTTCCGCTGGATGCAGAGCTCATGGAAGTGTTCCCGCTGATGGAAAAAGCTGACGAGCAGGACAGCGGCAGCGACTTTGACACGGATATAGAAGAGGAGTTGGACTTCAACAAAAAGGCGACGGAGCAGCTCCCCATCATAGAGATGTTCGTGAGGACGGTGCCGTCGGAAAAGCTGTGTCGGGTGATTAACGCAAATGCGCTCTACAAAGTGGAGGGCATAGATACCGATGCTGACTGGTTCAGAAAGTATGCGGACAAATGGAAGCGCGTTCTGGATCAAAAGCTACGCCAGTGGAACTCGGATTACCAGAAGCAGCAGTTAAAGAATAAGCTCAGGCTCTATTTCGATATGCCCACGTTTCCTCCCTTCCCGTACCGTCCTTGGACTGTCGCGTGGAACGGACTTCCCTTCCGTCACGAGCTGTCCCTCGGGCTTATCAATGCATTTACGCAGCAGTACGGCATGTACTACGGGGAGCTGTTCAAGATTATCCTGCTTGAGGGTGAATTCTCTGCCAAGGAGAACCGTCACGAGTTCAATGAAGCCATCGATAATTTCAATCGCGTGCTTTCACTGCTTGAGGTGCTGCGCTCCCAGCTTATGCCGAACGGCGAATATGCCGTTGAATTTGAAAAATACCGCGGGGTAAGGACCAAGAGTCCTGCCGCTATGCAGGAAATAAACGGCATCATGGATTCCCTTGACATTGCCGCCATCGACATCGAAAAGGAATTCGGGCAAATGTGCCTGCGTATGGAGAATTTGCTCGGCGGCTTCCTGTCTGACAGGCGCACGGGGCATTATTGCAGCCTGCTGAATATCCACCGCCTGCACAATCAGGAATATGATTTCTTTGTGGCAGTGCAGGATTGTCACAAGCATATACATCTGGTTTATGAAATCATCAAGGAACTAGAACCGCTTGAACGGAGCACGAGCATAGACAGCGAGCTGTAGCGGGTGCCGCTTGGATTATTGCCAACTGCTGCTTTCTCCGTTATACTGGGCGTATGGCGAAGCTTTTCTTGAAAATCATGCTGTGCGCTCTCTGCTCCGTTGCGGCGGAGGCAATCACCTGGCCGTGGAGCGATTTGTCCACCATCACGGGAAGCGGTGACGATAAAAACAAAATACTCAATGATTTGAACGCCCGCGTTGACCGTCTGAAATCCAGTCCCGACCGCCTTTTTCAAGAGCTTTCAAAGCGGGATAAGGACGGGCGTACCCCTCTGTTCTATGCGGTGCAGTATCAGGACTATGAGCTGGTAAAGAAGATGCTTGCGGGTAAGGCTGCCGTAGAAGTCTACGATTCAGCAAAGAAGTCCCTGCTCATGTATGCCGTTGACGATGAGAATGACGACAGCCGTATTGCCGCCCTGCTCCTTGAAAGGGGGGCTGACCCCCTCTATTCGTATGCAGAAAAAAACGTGAGCGGTATGACGGCTCTCCACTATGCCGTGAGTAAGGGCAATGCGGCGGCAGTCAGGCTGCTTGTGGAGCACCGCGCGGATCCCGATGCGTTCTGTATGTCTACGGGCAAAGATGAGGGGCAGGCGACGCCCTTCCTGATTGCCTGTTACCTTGGCAACAAGGAAATCATCACCGCGCTGCTTCCCCGCGTGGGGGACGTGAACAACAGCTATACAAACAGGATGCAGAAAAAGATTCAGATGACCGCCCTCTCCCTGCTCGTGGAAAAATCAGGCGCATCGGACAACTACTACAACATCATCGGCACCCTGCTGCGAAAAAAGGCGAATCCAAACGTTGCCGAGCTGTATAGCGGCAAGACAGCGCTCCACTTTGCGGCACAGGCTAACAACACGAAGCTTTACCGCCTGCTCAGGCAGTTTGATGCGGACAACAATCGCCCCGATGATGCCGGTCAGACCCCCGTTGACCTGCTTGCCGCCCATGCCAGAAATACGGTGGACAAGATAAACCTGCATTACGAGGAAAACGCAAAGGATTCCCTTTCCGTGCTTTTTGAACAGCTTGCTGCCGAAAACATAAACCTGCGTTCAAGCTCTGAATACAAGACAGCGTTGCAGATTGCGCTTGCCAACAACGACACTGATGGCGCCATGAAGCTGCTTTCTCTTGGCGCGGACTATTCGCTTAAAGACAGCGATGACAACACGGCGCTGGATTATGCCCTGCTCAACGGACAGGACGAGGTGGTTGACTACCTGCTTGACCGGCAGGTCAGGGTGGGAGATTCCCTCTTTACTGCGATAGATGCCGCGCTCGATGGCAAGAAAAACTACGTGGAGGCATTTCTGCAGGACGGAGTGCAGCCCGTTCAGTCAAAGCAGGATGTGGCGCAGGATGCCCGGCTGCCACTTGTCGTGTATACTGTGCTGACCAGGACTGAGCTGGACGAAACGCCGCGCAGGATTGCCATGTTGCAGACCTTGCTTGAACATGGCTACGATATAGATGCCGCTGTACAGGGAGGCAAGGATAACGGCTGTACCGCGCTCTGCTATGCGGTGCGCGCTGCCAACAGAAAGCTTGCCGGATGGCTTTTGGAACACGGTGCCGATCCCTCTGTGACGAACAAGGGGGAGCTTACCGGCAGGACGGCTCTTTTCTATGCGCTTGAAAACAAAGATAGCGCCATGGTGTCGCTTTTGCTTGAAGCTCTGGCGTACAGCGTGAAAGATGTGCAGCTGCCCAATGTAAAGGACCGGAAGGCGACGCTGCTCATGTTCTTTGCTGCCTACGGTAGCTTTGCCGATGTAAAGGCGGTGCTGGGTGAGCTTTTGCGGGAAGAGCCCTATGCCCTTTCGCGCAAGGACAGCCGTGGTTGGACGCCCTTTTTTTATGCCGTGGCGTACAACGGTGATTTCCGCGTGTTAAAGCTTTTGCGCATGTACGGGGCGGATGTTTTCGCCACGGACTCTGACGCACAGACCGCCTTAAGCGTCGCCCAAGATTACGGCAATGTGCCGGAAGTTCTCCGCAGGCTGCAGGATTACGGTCTGTAGGCGGCAAGGAAGAGGATGGTGCATTTTATGGAAGAAATCAGCGATATAGCCAAGCGCGCGGAAGCATTGTTTGCGGCAGTCCTTGCGGGGCTGTGTTATGTTGACTTCTATGCGAAGGACAAGAAAAAGGACGCTCTGGCGGCAAAGGAAAAAGAGCGCATTTTCTCTCGGAACAGGGAGGCTGCAAAGCGGCGACTCTTTCTGGACAGCGTGAATAAAAAATGCCACAGATATCATTCCTGCCCCCTGACCCTCGTGAAGCCCCACAATTACAAGAGCTTTATGGCTGCCATGCACGATGAGCTGGAAGAGGTCCTCGAAAGCGACGGGCTTTCCTATGCTTTCTGGCTGGATGTGGAAAGCGGCTACATTCCCGTAAAAGTCCAGGAATCTTGGTGCCTGCCCGATGACTATTTTGCTCTGCTTGCCACCTGCGTATATGAACGGTATGCATCCTCTCATTACGTGCGCGATGCCTTGAAAGAGGTGGCGCGTGGCATAGGGGTAAAGAATTCCGAAAAGCTTTCCCACTCAACGCTGTGGCGGCAGCGTCGTCGGCGTGCGGCGGAATGCGTTTTTACTGCTGTGCTTGTCTGCGTACTTGCGGCGGGGGCCTTTTTTGGGTGGCAGTCCATTGCTTTTTTTAAAGAAGAAAAATTCTTCAAAAATATAGCGGACGCTGCGCATACTGCGGACGTT
>CAKZZK010000037.1 GCA_937885235.1 uncultured Treponema sp. | reverse complement strand
CGCTCTACCACTGCGCTATTTCCGCATTAATCTTTCACAGCTGCCCAGAGTGCACTGGATTAACTATGTCACCGATAATAAGGCATTTGAAAAAAACTGTCAATAGCTTTTATTCACAAAAGCTGATTTTTTGTGATTTTATCAGCGCAGCTTCTGGTACTGGGTGAGCGCTATCTGCCGTTTTTTGCTTTTCTCCTTTTCGATTTCGCGCTTTTCCTGCTGCTTTTGCTCGCGGCGGCTGGACGTGCTGTCGCTCATGTCCCATGCCACGTCTACCCGCCGGTGCTCAATGTCGGGAATGCGCAGGAAGGTGAGGCAGGATGCGGCGTGTATTGTGATCCCCCGCTTGCGGGAGATGTAACCCGCGATGGGGTCGCCGGGTTTAGGATTGCAGCACTGGGCAATCGTGATGAAAAAGTTCGTGGAATTGTCTATGCGGATTTTTCCCGTATAGTTCGGCTCCTCCGTCTTGTGGGGAGCCTTCTTGCGCTCCGCGGTGAGCTTTTCCGCCACCTGCTTTGAATGCAGTGTGTTTGCGGCAATTTCGGCGGCGCGCTTTTCTTCTGCCTCGCGGTCGATGAATGTAGGGTCGTTTTCCGAAAGCCATGCATGGATTTTCTGCCGTGCCTTGCTCGTCCGCACTGCCTTTAGCTGTCCCTGCGTGGGGTGTGCCTGCGGATTGGTGAGGATTTCAATGATCTGCGTGTTCTGGAGCGGCGCGGTGAGCGGAATAATTTTGCCGTCAGCCTTCGCGCCCACTACCTTTTCCCCCACTTCGGAATGGATGGCATAGGCAAAGTCTATGGCATTCGCCCCTGAGGGCAGCTGCTTTACGTCTCCCCGCGGGGTAAAGACGTAGATTTCATCGCCAAGCAGCTCTTCTTTAAGCTGTTTGAAAAAGTGCTCATCGCTCAGGTGCTCGTCCCGCAGCTCCCGCAGCTGGTTGATGATGCTCAGGTCTTCGGCTTTCACCATGTCGTGGTTTGTGCCTTTTTTGTAGAGCCAGTGGGAAGCAACGCCGCGCTCGGCTATGTTGTTCATTGCCTCCGTGCGGATCTGTATTTCAAGAGACTTGCCCTCGCACATCACCGTCGTGTGCAGGGACTGGTAACCGTTAGCTTTAGGCATGGCGATATAGTCCTTGAATCGTCCGTCAAGTGGCTTCCACAGGCTGTGCACTATGCCGATGAGCGTGTAGCATTCGCTTTCGGTGGCGCAGATGATGCGCAGGGCGAGCAAGTCATACAGCTCCCCCGGCTCCTTGTTGCGCTTCCGCATCTTCTGGTATATAGAATAAAAATGCTTGGCGCGGCTCTTGATGCTCACTTGAATGCCTGCCTGTTCTGAAGCCGTTTGGATTTTTTTGACAGCCTCCTGCAGATAGCCGTCCCGCTCGCCTTTTTTCTGCGCTACGATGGCCTTTATCTGCTGGAATGCCTCGGGATTGGTGTACTTGAGGCTCAAGTCCTCCAGTTCGTTTTTTACGCCGTTCATACCAAGCCTGCCCGCAAGCGGTGCCCAGATGTCTATGACTTCGTGAGCCACCGTCCGCTGTGCCTCCTTGTCCACGGATTTGAGGTTCCTCATACGGTCAAGGCGGTCGGCAAGCTTTACGAGGATAACGCGGATGTCATCGACCATGGCAAAAAGCATCTTGCGGATAGAGTCTGCTTCCTGCATGGTCTTGCTGTTGATTTTGAGCCCCGTTATCTTTGCTGTGCCGGAGCAGATTTTCGCGACATCTTTGCCGAACTTTTTTTCGATTTCTGGCAGGCAGTCGTTGTCAACATCGAGTATATTATGGAAGAAAGCTGCGATGATGGCATCGCTGCCAAGGTGGCTTCCCGCCAGCACGCATGCGACGCGCATGGGATGCAGATAATACGGCAGCCCGCACTTGCGCTTTATGTCCCCTGTCTTTGCGATGAGATAGTCCCATGCGCTGCGGATTTTTTCTTCATCCTCGCCGACATAGAGCTCCGCGTACTGCGTGAAAAAGGTGTCTATCAGCTTCTGCGGATTCGTTTCCGTCGTGTTGGTTTCAAAGGTTTCTGTCTTCATGTCTTGCCGCCTTGATTTACCATCAAATTACTAGATTATAGCATATTTTTTGTGGCTTGGCATAGACTCTTCCTAGGAATTCTTCAAATTCTCTTGACGAGCGTGAAGAGCTGTCTGCGGGTGATCGATGTGTAGACGGGGCGGCCGTGGGGGCAGTGGGGGTCGGGAAGTTTGAGCGCTTCTTCGGCAATCCATGCGGCGGTCTTGCTGTCTAGCACGGTGCCGTCCATCACTGCTGAACGACAGGCGGTGGAGGCTGCTGCCGCGTTTATCATATCGTGCGGATTGATGCGCTTGTCAAGCAGGTCGTGGGCAAGGTCTTCCTCGGTGCCCTTCCAGCGGACGGGAACAGTGCTGAACTCCCAGAGTCCGCATTCCACCTGCCTTCCCGTAAAGCCTGCCGCCTCCAATGCTGGCTGCAATTCTTCAAGAAAAGCATCGTCCGCTGCTGAATTGGTCTGTATGGTGTAGGGCACGAGCAGGCTCTGCTTTTCCCCCTCGTCTTCCATGATTTTGTTGTAGAGGTAACGCTCGTGCGCCGCGTGCTGGTCGATGATGTACAGCACATCGTCTTTTTCTGCGATGAGGAAAGTGCCCAGCGTGCTTCCGACAAAGTGAAAGCTGCCGTCAGCTTCGTAATCGTCGGGAAGGTAATTGGGCTTTGTGTCGTGCCCTTCGACAGAGGCAGTGTTTTGCGCCCGCGGGCTGAGGATTTCATCCATGCCCTGAGAAAAATCTTTTATGACAGCTTTTTCATATTGGCTTCCGGCATTGCCGAAGAATGAGGAGCGCATATCCCCGCCGCCGCGCGATACCGACGAATATGAAGCAGAGCTCCGCTGGGGAGAGAGGTAGCGGCTTGTTGTGCTTTGGCGGGCAAAGTCCGGCATACGCGGTTCTGCCACAAATTCCGTCCCATCGCTGAAAGCAAAACTTGCGTTTTGAGGAGCATCCTCGTCACAGCCCTCTACGATATTTTTGACGGTGTACTGCTTGAAGAATGAGCGGACAGTGCTGCTGACGTCGTGATGGAGCTTTGCCGTGTCTTTGAAACGTGCCTCCCGCTTTGCCGGATGGATGTTGAAGTCAACCAGAGACGGTTCCATCGTCATAAAGAGGCAGGCGACGGGGTGCATTCCGTTTGGAAAATAGCCCTGGCAGCCGTATTCAATGGCTTGGACGAGCGGATATTCGCTGATTTTACGTCCGTTCACATAGATGAAAATGTCCTTGCGGTTGTTCCTCGTGACAGAAGGTTCTCCGATAATCAGCGTGTATGACCAAGAGTCTGCTTTGTCATGCGATGAGGAGCGCAGTTCATAAAAGAGCTGTTCGTTTTCAGCAAGGTTACAGCATTGAACGAATCGTTCTATAAGGCTCTGACCTGCGGGCAGGTTTATTTTTTCTTCCCCATCAATGAAAAGGGAAAAGGCTATGTCGGGGCGCGGAAGCACTTTCTCTATAAAAGTCGCGCGGCACATCAATGCCTCGCTTGCCGGACGTTTGAGAAAGACCCGCCGTGCCGGAAAGTTTTCAAAAAGCCCTTCCATCTGCACGATGGTGCCCTCCACGGGGGTAACGGGGCTGAGCAGGTGGTCTTCGGTGACGGAGGCATTCATGCGCCAGCCTCCGCTTGTAATTTGGAGTCTGCCCACGGCTGCCATTGAAGACAGCGCCTCTCCGCGGAAGCCGAGCGTGGTCAGGTGGAGCAGGTCTGTTTCTGTCGTGATTTTGCTTGTTGCATGGGGGTGGGCGCAGAGCTGCAGGTCTTCCTTGCTCATACCGCAGCCATTGTCTATGATGCGGATTTTCTCTATGCCGCCGCCGTCTATTTCCACGGTGATACGGGTGGCGCCGCTGTCAACGGCGTTGTCCAGCAGTTCCCGCACGATGGCGTTTGGGCGGTCTATGACTTCTCCTGCGGCAATTTTGCGGGCAACTTCTGCGCTTAGCTGTCTTACGGGCATAATTTATGCGTTTCTGGTGCCGTTGAGTTCACTCGTGCCGTCAAAGAAGTCCAGCACGGGACCCTGTGTTGTTTTTTTCTTTGCTGATTTTTTCTTGGAGCTTTTGCTGTCCTCCGGGCTGTCTTTTTTTCCCTCGCTTTCGTCTACATCCGGAGTGTTCATAAGTATCTGAATTTTGTTTTCAATGCTGTCAAGCTCTTTTTCCATGCCCTTTGCCAGTTTGATTCCTTCTTCAAAATCCTTAAGGGCATCTTCAAGCGTGATGTCACTTTGCTTTATATCGCTTGCCAGCTCTTCAAGCCGCCGCAGCTTTTCTTCAAAATGCGTCATAGTATTATATATAGCATATTTTGCTTTATTGTGCAAATGGAAGTGCTGTGGATTTTCTGTGCTGGCATCAAGTCGCTGTCACTGTCGCAGAGACTATGCCTTTTGCCGGACGAATGGTGATTTGCTCTCCGACCGCTAGCTGAGAGCTACTTCTGATAACTATCCCCTTGCTGTCAGTTACCATCGAATAGCCCCTGTCGAAGATTGTCTGTGGGTTGCAGTTTTCCAGTGTCTGTACGGCGCGGGTGATGCGCTGGCGTCTGTCGGTAAGCAGGAGCGCTATGTTTTGGGCGAGCTGTTTTTTTGCCTCGTCAAAGCGCATGAGGTAGGGCTGCTCTATACTGCGGAATTGCAGCTCCATATTTTCAGGCGTAAAGGTTTTGAGCATGAGCTTTAAGCCCTGCAAACGCCCTTGTATAATAGAAGATAATTCCTCCTGCCGCTTGTGCAGAAGCTCTACGAGGTCCTGCTTGAGCGGAATGGCAAGCTCTGCCGCCGCGCTCGGCGTGGGGGCGCGGACATCTGCCGCAAAATCGCTGAGCGCCCAGTCTATTTCATGTCCCACAGCGGAGATGACGGGAATTTTTGATGCCGCTATGCAGCGGACCACAGCCTCATCGCTGAAAGGCAGCAAATCCTCCAGAGAGCCGCCGCCTCTGCCCACGATGAGCACATCGCACATCTGGTAGGCGTTTGCAATCTTTATCATGCGCAGTATGCTTGCCGCTGCTTCTTCACCCTGCACGAGCGCGGGGAAAATGGTGATGCTCACCTTGTCGTTGCGCCTTCGGGCTATCTGCATGATGTCCCTCAGCGCTGCTCCCGTGGGGCTGGTGACTATGCCCACCGTGCGGGGAAAGAAGGGCAGCTTCCGCTTCCTGCTCTGGTCAAAGAGCCCCTCCGCCGCAAGCTTCTTCTTGCGCTCTTCTATCATCTCCATGATGTCTCCCACACCTGCTTTGCTCATGGAGCTGATGATTATCTGGTAGTTGCCGCGGGGGGCGTAGACGCTGACGGCGCCCTGCACCTGCACAAGCATACCGTCTTTTGGAGTAAAAGAAAGCGATGCCGCCCTGCCGCGGAACATCACGGCGCTTATCTGCGCACCGCTGTCTTTGAGGACAAAGTAGAGGTGCCCGCTGGAATTGGGGCGGTAGTTGGAAATTTCTCCTTTGAGCAGGACTGAGGGAAAACTGCCCTCCAGCATAGTCTTGATAAGTCCGGTAAGCTGAGAGACTGTGTAAACGTTGTCGTCTGTTTGTGCCATCACTGCTATCATAAACATAAGTCTTAAATAACACAAGTCTTTTCCGATAATGAAAGAGATGAAAAACGTCGTTTTTTTGTATGCAGGCTTTCCCCTTGTCCATGCCTTTGATGTATTGTTTGCATCCCAGACGGCTTTTGACCGTGTGCTTGACTGGGCTTTGAGCATTCAGGACTGCGCAGAAATCGTCATCGCTACAACGGCTTCTCACGAGGGGGCAGTGCAAAAAGCCATTGCCGCCCACAACGCGGCACAGTGCAGGGTGCTAAGCCAGCCATCTTGGAATACGGCTTCAATGCTTGACTGCATGGCTCAGAGCGCGGCGGCTCAGCAGGCGGATTTTGTCCTGTATACCCTTGCAGACAGACCTTTTTTGGATAAAGAACTCACAGACCAGCTCATGGTGAACCACATCACCTACTTGTCGGAATATACCTTTGCGGATGGCTATCCCTCTGGCTTTGCGCCTGAACTTATCAGCACTGGGACGCTGAGCATACTGGCTTCGCTTGCCAAGGGTAGCCAGAAAGCGGCGGGAGATGCGCCCGTGGGGAACGAGAGCGTCTTCAATGTGCTGCGCGGTGACATAAATTCATTTGAAGTTGAAACGGTCATCGCCCCTAAGGATTACCGTATGCTCCGCTTCGACTTTTCCTGCTCTACAAAGCTGAATACAAACGCTTGCAAGGCTCTCTATGATGAAGCTGTAAAAAGCGGCTGTGTTTTTGAAGCTCAGGCGCTTTCAGACCTTGCCCTTGCGAGCGCCGCCGTACAGCAGACGGTGCCTGCGTTCTATAATATCCAGATTGCCGAAAACTGTTCGACGCTTACGACATATAACCCCTATCCAGAGGCATTTAAAGCAAAGCGGGGAGTGCTGCCGCTCAAGAAAGACAATCCCGAGCCGCACAATATGGACTTTGACCAGTTCCGCGTGCTCATAGACTGCATCACGCTCTATTCGGAAACAGCGGTTGTCGGGCTGAGCGCATTCAGCGAGCCGCTGACGAATGAAGCCATCACAGACTTTGTCGCCTGTGTGCTCAAAAGGCCGGGGCTTTCCGTGCTTATCGAGACGGACGGCACGCTTGTTACCCCCGCGCTGGCACAGAAGATTGCAGGAATTGCAGGCGAAGCCCCGGAGCGGACGAATGGCATGCTGCCCGTGATATGGATTGTTGGCATCGATGCCATGACTGAGGAATGCTATGCAAAGATTCATACGAACACGCTTGCCGATGTCCGCAGTTCCCGCTCCTTCCAGACAGCCACAGACGCGGTAAAGGTCTTGGAAAGCTATTTCCCCGATGCCGTCTATCCTCAGTTTGTCCGCATGAAAGACAACGAGGCTGAACTTGAAAGGTTCTACCGCTTTTACCATGACAAGGAATCTCCTTCAAAGGGCAGGCTGATTATCCAGAAATACGACAGCTATTGCGGTCTGCTCACCGAGCAGAAGACTGCCGACCTTGCCCCCTTGGAGCGCAATCCCTGCTGGCACCTCAAGCGGGATATGTTTGTGCTCTGCGATGGCTCTGTACCGCTCTGCCGCGAGCATGTGC
This sequence comes from uncultured Treponema sp., assembly GCA_937885235.1. Classification (GTDB taxonomy): domain Bacteria; phylum Spirochaetota; class Spirochaetia; order Treponematales; family Treponemataceae; genus Treponema_D. Next base: position 6,350 of record CAKZZK010000037.1, on the reverse strand, counting down.
TTGACGGCATTGTAGGCAACGCCTTTAGCGATGGCATTGACAAGGTGTGGGACTCCCTGCGTCCAGAGCTGGAAAAGCAAATCCGCAAAGACTATGGGGAAAAGTGCAAGGATTGCGATGAGTACTATACCTTTAACTTTTAACCAACGGCAGATAGCCCACACTGCGCTCGGCGGCAGGGAGAAAAACACCAAGGTCCTCATGCCGGTATCCTGTCTGGTTCTAAACAGGACAAGCAACCAATATCGCAGCCGTGTGTTTAAAAATCTGCTTGCCTGCGGATTTGAAAGCATAGTCAGCGTGGAGTTCCGCCATACAAGCCGTAATACGGAGCAGCTGGCAGCGCAGTTCCCCACGGTTAAATTCATCTGCGTTCAGGAGTCCGTGACTGTGGGCGACCTGATAAATGTGGGGATGGCAGAGATAGAAAGCCCCTATGTCCTGCTCGTGCAGGAAGATATGTGCATAGATAATTTCAAGTTCAACGCGACGCTGGCAAACAAGCTGATGGAATTCGGCCAGTTCTGCGTGTGCCCCCGCCTGATGACAGATGATATGCAGGGGCTTCCTGTGCGCTTTATGCCGAGTATGAAGGACTTTCAGTTTGATGTGGACTCTTCTCTGGGACTGGTGGACAAAGCGGCGACAATGTATCCTGTTGATTTAAATGGATTTTATGATTACAAGAAGTTCGTCCAGCTTGGCGGCTTTGATTATACGATAACGTCCCCCTACTGGCAGAAGACAGACCTCTTTTTCAGGGCATGGCTCTGGGGAGAGAAAGTGAACCTGTCGGCTGCTTTTTCCCTTTCGTATTCGGGGGAGGTTCCCATCGAGAACCGGACGACAGATATTTCTTATCTGATGTTTTACTTAAAAAACATTCTGCCTGCTTTCAAAAATGACCACGGAGAGATTTCCCTCTCGTCTTTCTGGCGCTTTCATTCCCGCAGTTCCTGCGGAATAAATGAAGCTGCGCGGCTCTTCTTTCGTGCCCGCAAATGGGTGAAGGTGAACCGTTACCGTTTCAAAATGGATGCCGTGTCCCTGATGGAAAACTGGGGTACGGTGGGAGAGATAAAATGAGGTTTAGAAACCTTTTTGACCGGAAAAAAAAGCGCATCGTGCTGATAATCCAGTGCCGCCTTTCTTCTACGCGGCTTCCCCGTAAGGCGCTGCTGCCTTTGGGCGGGAAGACTGTGCTTGAATGGACGCTGCAGGCTATGAAAAAGGTCAAGGTAGACAGGTACTACCTTGCCGTTGATACCGAAAGCGCCGATGAGCTTTCCGGCATTGCCAAGAAGTGCGGCTATGAGTTTTTTGCCGGTTCCCGTGACGATGTGCTTGACCGCTTCTGCAAGGTCATAGAGCTTTCCAAGGCGGATGTCGTCGTGCGTGCTACAGCGGACAATCCCTTCCTCTTTTATGAGGCGGCGCAGGCTTTGCTTGATGAATACAAAGACCGCTGTGCCAACGAAGGACAGGTGGACTACATCACCTGGACGGGACTGCCCCACGGCTCCGGCGTGGAACTCTTTGATGCCCACTCGCTTTTGAAGGCGGCTTCCATGACGGAGCTTGCCTATGACCATGAGCACGTCGGTCCCGCCCTGTACAACCATCAGGATTCGTTCAATTCGCTCTTTTTGAAAGCTCCGAGGGATTTTTACTTTCCCGAGCTCCGCACGACCATAGATGTCTACGGGGATTACCGCCGTGCGAATGCGCTCGTGAGCGTGATTTCCGGCAGCAAGACGGTGAAGGAACCGTACACGGCAAAGCAGATTTTGGAAGGTCTTGACTACGATGTGGTGAAGTACCCCATATTGCTTGTGCCGAGCGTGCAGAAAGGTCACGGAACAGGGCACCTGCGCCGCTGTCTGGACATCGCGGTGAAGACGGGTGCGGACATACTCATTCCGGGCGATGCCGATCTTGAACAGTGCTCCGCCCTTGTGAAAGAAGCGAAAAAGAAGGGCTTGCATGACTATCAGATTGTGCAGGACGCTGAGCACATAGATTTTTACAGCCTTGTCGTGACAGACCTCTTTGAAACGGAGCCTGCCGTTGCTTCTTCCTTGTCTGCCGCCCATGCGGTGGCTGCTCTTGATGAGGGGAGCCTCGATACGGAAGGGGTTGACTATCTGCTTGACATCATTCCTTCTCTAGGTGCAGAGCGTCCCGTCAATCTGGTGGAACCGGGCTTCATTGAGCTGGGGGAAAATGTCCGTTCTTCGGTGGATAAAAATGCTGTGCCCGTCAAAGCGCTCGTCGTGCTTGGCGGGGAAGATCCCGCATCGCTGACCATGCCTGCCGCCATTGCGCTCGCTTCATGCGGCCTTGAGGTGACTGCCATAGCGCCGCAGTCGGGCGACCCGCAGGCACAGGCTGGTGCCGTCCCCGAAGCATTGCAGGACAGGCTGAGCGTAACGGGCGCTGTGCTTGATTTGAAGAACCAGCTCTATACCTATGACCTTGTGGTGACACATTACGGCTTTACCGCGTTTGAGGCAGCGGCGGCGGGCTGTGCCGTTATCCTTCTGGGGACGACTTCCCTCCACGAGCAGCTTGCCGAGCGCTACGGCTTTGCGAGCATGAGCGCGGGCAGTGTGGGCGAGGAGGCTTTTAAAAAGCTTTTGGAAGAGCCTCAGAAGCTTTACCGCGACATTGCTTGGGAGCGGAAGGTCGCTATGCCGCTTTCAAACTTCGTTGTGGAGCTTTCCAAGGGTAGCCGCATCCAGTGCCCCGTGTGCCGCTCGCAGGGGGAAAACGGTGAAAAGCTGAATCCCGTAGTGGCGAGGACAAAGGAGCATACGTTCCGGCGCTGCCGCTCCTGCGGTATGCTGTATATGTCTTGGACGCTTTCGCCAAGCCAGACGGTGTACAACAGGGCGTATTTTTACGAGGATTACGAAAAGCAGTACGGCAAGACCTATGAGGAAGATTTCACCACCATAAAAGCGCAGTGCGTCCGGCGTATGAATGTGCTCGATTACATCTACCGCCACCGCAGGCATTATTCCTCTGTGACCCCTACGGTGCTCGATATAGGCTGCGCGCTCGGTCCCTTCCTTGATGCCGCCAACGATTCGGGATGGCAGGCGTTCGGCACTGATATTTCCGAGGATGCCGTAAGCTATGTAAAGGAAAAGCTGCACTATCCGGCTCTCTGTGCTTCGTTCCCGCAGACGGATATAGCTTCGTCCTTCGGCATAGATAAGTTTGATGCCATTACGATGTGGTATGTCATTGAGCATTTCCAGAATGTGGACGAAGTGCTCTCTGCTGTGTCCAAGCTGCTCAAGCGGGGCGGAATCTTTGCGTTCAGCACGCCGTCTGCTTCCGGTGTGAGTGCCCGCTATAACACGCAGTCATTTTTTGAGCAGAGTCCGGCAGACCACTATACTTTGTGGGAGCCTTCCCGCACGGCAAGCATTTTGAAGCGCTATGGCTTTGAGGTGGTGCGCATTGTGTCTACCGGCATTCATCCGGAACGCTTTCCTCAGGCGCAGAAGCCGGGGTTCAACGAAAAGTCTCTGCAGGCGCGGCTCCTGCGCTTTGCGAGCAAGGCATTCCGTCTGGGAGATACCTTTGAAGTCTACTGCCGCAAGGAGACGGTATGAGCGAATCGTATATTTTAATTTTAGGTGCAGGTTTGATGCAGCGCCCTTCCATAGAGGCTGCGCGGGAACTGGGATATAAAAGCTTGGTGGTTGATGGCAATCCCTATGCGCTCTGTGCGGGCTTTGCCGACCGCTTTGAGCCTGTTGATCTGAAGGACAAGGAAGGGCTTGTCAATCTGGCGCGGTCCTTGGGCAAGGACCTTGCCGCGGTGTTTACGGCGGGCACTGATTTTTCTGCCTCTGTTTCGTATGTGGCTGAGCACTGCGGTCTTCACGCCCACAGCTATGAAGCCGCCTGCAACGCGAGCGACAAGACCCGTATGCGTTCCTGCTTTGCAGCGGCGGGGGTGCCTTCTCCGTCGTTCTGCCGCATTACAAAAGAAGAGCTGCCTACGTTTCTTTCTCCTGAAAAACTCGCCTCACTGCGCTTTCCCAAGGTGGTAAAGCCGGTGGATAATATGGGGGCCCGCGGCTGCCGCTTGATTCGCGATGCTTCTGAATTTGCGGGAGCGCTCACTGACGCGGTGGCATATTCCCGCAGCGGCACTGCCATACTTGAAGACTATATGGCGGGACCGGAGTTTTCCATCGATGCGCTTGTTTTTGACGGAACGCTTACCATTACAGGCTTTGCTGACAGGCACATTTTCTACGAGCCGTATTTTATCGAAATGGGCCACACCATGCCCAGCTCCATTGACGAAGGCAAACGGCGCGAGCTGATTCAGTGCTTTGCGAAGGGCATACAGGCGCTGGGACTGCGCCATGGCGTTGCAAAGGCGGACATCAAGTACACAGCGAAAGGTCCTATGATAGGGGAGATTGCTGCACGCTTGTCCGGCGGCTATATGTCTGGCTGGACTTACCCCTATGCTTCGGGGCTTTTCCTCACAAAAGAGGCTATGCTGCTCGCCCTTGGCAAAAAGCCGGAAGAACTGCTTTCGCGGCGGGTGCCTGTTGAGGGGCTCGATGCGCCATTTGCGGTATATGATGTTCCCTGCGGCAAGACCTGTGCGGAGCGGGCATGGATTTCCATTCCCGGCAAGGTGCAGGATGTGCTCTGCCTGCAGCAGGCAAAAGATGAGCCTTTTGTGCGGGATGTATTGCCCCGCGTGCGTGCAGGGGAGGCGGTGGACTTTCCTCGCAACAATGTGGAAAAGTGTGGTAACTGCCTTGCGCTGGCGGCGGACCGCGAGCTGGCTGCTCAGGCTGCGGAGAAGGCGGTTTCTTCTATTATATTACGCCTGAAAGCAAATGAAAGGCGGACAGAAGATTTTTTGTTCGGCAAGGAAAAGGCTGGCGAACGCAGCTTCCCGCCTGATGCGTACACGCTGAGTGACGGGCAGCTGGCAGCCCTGATGGCAGTTCTGCGCGAAGTTCCCCGCATAGGCAGGAATGTTCCTGTTTCGTTTTTATGGGCTGAACATATTGCGGATTTTGCCGACAATGTAAAGGACTTCAATCACCGCAGCCTGACGGAATCTCTTGATGCGTTTGATGAAATCTGTCCTCTGCATACGGAATTGGACTCTTTCGAGTTTTGGAAAAAGCTCCTCCGTGGCGGTTTGCAGGGCATTGTCTATTATGCTGACTGCATGGCATCTGCCGAAGAAACTGTATGATGAAAAAGCTCTGTTTGCTGTTCGCTCTCTCATTGCTCTTTTTCCCCCTCTTTGCCGCAGAGGCAGAGATAAACCTGTCCCAAAAGGCTCAGGAAGCGGGGGTGAATGTGTACTGGGATCCCTTTACGCAGGCATGCGTTTTGGAAAAGGATGGCAAGCAGGTTTCATTCCAGTCGGGCGGAAACTACATCATTGAAGACTATACGACCATCGTGCAGAAAGCCGCTCCAGTGATAAAAAACGGCGAGCTGGTGACGACTGCTTCATTTTTCACCGAATTACAGCATTTTTTTAACAATACGGAAGAGACTGGAACAGGGGAGGCTGAACAGCCCTCTTTGACGCAGGCTGCTGAGGACTCTTTTGAACAGTCCTACCGCATCGGCGCGATTGTGATTGATCCCGGTCACGGGGGAAAAGACCCCGGAGCAAGCGCCACGCATACGGTCAAGGGCAAAAAAGTGACGGTTGTAGAGAAGGATGTCAATCTGAAAATAGGGCTCGCGCTTTATGAGCGGCTGAAAAAGGCGTATCCTCAGAAAAAAATCAAGTTGACCCGCGATAAAGATGTATTTATATCGCTGGAAGACCGCGCTAAATTTGCAAACACCATCAAGCTGGAGGAAGACGAAGCCATCCTCTATGTCTCTATCCATGTGAACGCAAGTCTGGATAAGTCTGCGAACGGCTACGAGGTGTGGTATCTTTCGCCCGGCTACCGTCGGCGCGTCATAGACCCTTCTGCAAGCGAAGACACGACCATTCTTTCTATATTGAACGGCATGATGGAGGAAGAGTTCACCGTAGAGTCACGGCTTATGGCTACCTTTATCCAGAACGGCATAAAGGCGCAGGTGGGCGAGCTGAGCGTGGACCGGAGCATCAAGGAGGAAGAATGGTTCGTTGTGAAAAACGTCAATATGCCGAGCGTGCTCATAGAGACGGGCTTTTTGACAAATGAGAAGGAGGCGCTTCTTTTAGCTGACCAAAGCTACTTGCAAAAACTGACCCTTGGGATATATAATGGTCTTCAGGCGTTTATAGCGCACTTTGAAGATACCAGGGGATTTACAGGTACACGATGAGGCGTGTTGCATCTTATATA
>CAKZZK010000036.1 GCA_937885235.1 uncultured Treponema sp. | reverse complement strand
ATACGACAAAGTCGCTTTCGAATTCTTGCGACAAATTCCCTTACGAATAATACAAGCCCTTTGAAAAAGAGACTTCACTTGACTTATTTCTTTAATTAGTGTATGGTGTTTACGGTTAGTAGATGGTTACTGATTTTAATTTGTACTATTTACTATTATTACAATCTAATGTCAGAGCCAAGGAGTTTCAATGGTACCCTTATTGTTCGCAACTGCGGGAGAGGAAGTGAAGGTTGTCAGTGTGGGAGGAAATCCCGAAGTGCGGCAGCACCTTACGGAGCTGGGCTTCAATGTCGGAGCGCCCGTCACCGTCATACAGAAAATAGACACGGGGATAATCGTCAAGGTAAAAGAGTCCCGCATCGCGATTGACCGCGGCATGGCATCAAAAATCATGGTTTGATTTAGGAGAAATTATAGATGAGTACATTGCGTGAAGCACAGGTAGGCACCGAGGTGTTTGTAAAACGCCTCAATGGTGCAGGCGGTCTTAAACGCCGCCTTATGGACATGGGATTTACCAACGGCTGCAAGGTTTACATCCGCAAGGTGGCGCCGCTCGGCGATCCTGTTGAAGTAACAATCCGCGGCTATGAGTTAAGCGTCCGCAAAGATGATGCAGAGTGCATCGAAGTAGAAAGAGCGAGGTAAGAGAAGATGGCAACGACTAAAATTGCCCTTGCGGGCAACCCCAACTGTGGCAAGACCACCATGTTCAACAGCCTGACCGGCGCGGTGCAGTACGTAGGCAACTGGCCGGGAGTCACTGTTGAAAAGAAAGAAGGCAAGATAAAGGGCCTTGATGATGTCATCGTCACAGACCTGCCCGGCATCTACTCGCTTTCCCCCTATACGGGAGAAGAGGTGGTGTCCCGCGACTATCTGGCAAGCAATGAGCCGCAGGCTGTCATCGATATCGTTGATGCCACGAACATTGAGCGCAACCTGTACCTGACCACGCAGATTTTGGAGCTTGGCAAGCCCGTGGTCATTGCGCTCAATATGATGGACGCGCTCAAGAAAGCGGGGGATAAAATCGATGTGCCCAAGCTTGAAAAGAAGCTGGGCTGCACAGTGATAGAGACTGTTGCCCTGCACGGCAAAGGCGTCAAGGAAGTTGCCAGTGCCGCAGTGACGGCGGCAAAGACCGGCGGCAAGATGCCTCAGGTTACCTTTGCGGCGGATGTGGAATCTGCCATCAGCGAGATGAGCGCGCTGCTCCCTGCTTCCGTGCCCGAAAGGCTCAGGCGCTGGACAGCCATCAAGGTGCTTGAACGGGATGAAAAAGTCATTGAAAACATCGGCCTTAGCAAGAAATCTGAGGCGGAAGCCGTCACCAGAAAGCTGGAAAAGGCAAAGGATGACGACATAGAATCCATCATCACCAACGAGCGCTACAACTACATCACCGATATGCTTCAAGGCGTGCTCGTCAAGTCCGGCAAGGGCGAAACCACCTCTGACAAGATAGACAAAATCGTTACAAACCGCTGGCTTGGACTGCCCATCTTCTTGCTGGTGATGTGGGCTGTGTACTATGTTTCCATGGCAACAGTCGGCACCTTTATGACGGACTGGGTGAACGACACCTTCTTTGGCGAGTGGCTCGGCGAGGGTGGACCGCTGGACACGGCGCTGCTTTCCAACCTGCACCCCGTGCTCCGTGACTGTATATTGAACGGCATTATCGGCGGCGTTGGCACTGTGCTTGGCTTCCTGCCCCAGATGGCGGTGCTCTTCCTGCTGCTTTCCATTGTGGAAGATGTCGGCTATATGGTGCGCGTGGCGTTTGTCATGGACCGTCTCTTCCGCCATTTCGGGCTGTCGGGGAAGTCCTTTATTCCCTTGCTGGTGTCCTCTGGCTGCGGTGTTCCGGGCATTATGTCGAGCCGCACGATTGAAAACGACAACGACCGCCGCATGACGATTATGACGACCACGTGGATTCCCTGCGGTGCAAAGCTGCCTGTCATCGCGATGATTGCCGCCGTTATGGCGACCTTGCTGACGGGCACTAACGGCGCATGGCTCGGTCCCCTTATGTATGTGGTAGGCATTGCCTCTGTGCTGATTGCTTCAATCATGCTTAAAAAGACCAAGTACTTCCACGGTCCTGCGGCTCCCTTTATCATGGAGCTGCCCCAGTACCATATTCCTGCATGGCGCAATGTGCTGTTGCACACTTGGGAACGCGTAAAGGCATTCGCCATCAAGGCTGGTACGGTGCTTTTCCTCGCCTGCCTTGTCATGTGGTTCTTGGGAAGCTACGGCTTTGTGAATCAGAGCAATCCTGACCGCGCTGCCCGTCATGACGGCGGCAAGTTCGGTCTCTGCTCTATGCTCATCGAAGAGGCGGAAGATCCCGATGCCTATGATGATCCCACTGAGTATTCTCTTCTGGCTTCTGTCGGCAATGGCATCCGCTATATCTTTATTCCGCTTGGATTTGGCGGTGAGAACGGCGGCTGGCAGGCTGCGGCATCCTCTCTCTCCGGCTTTGTGGCAAAGGAGAGCATTGCGGGAACGATGGGCGTTCTTGCCCACGCTTCTGACGAGGCGAACGAATTGCTTGAAGGCGGCGAGGCTCCCGAAGCTCCCGAGGACGAGACAGATGCGGAAGCTATGGCTGAATACGAGGAAGCACTGGCTGCCTATGAAGAAGGCGTCGGCGGCATAGCGGCCTGGTTCCCCACTGCGCTGGCGGCATTCGCTTTCCTGCTCTTCAACCTGCTTAACAGCCCCTGCCTTGCGGCTATTGCTGCCATGCACAATGAGCTCAAGGACCGCAAGTGGTTCTGGTTTGCCATTATCTTCCAGAATGCCTTTGCCTATGTGGTGACGCTGATTGTCTACCAGCTTGGCTCTGTGGTGACGGGCGGCTTTGGTGCAAACGGCGTGAACGTCATTTCTGTGGGTGCGGCGGTAGTCCTTCTGGCGTTCATCCTCTTCATGGTCTTCCGTCCCAATCCCTACAAGGAGCAGGACGAAAAGGCAAGGAAGAATGCTATAGGTGCGGCGGCTTAAAGCTTAACTGCGTTTTCATATTTAAGGGGGAGGGGATACACCTCCCCCTTTTTTGCATTATTAAATAAAGGAGACGGAATGGTTCAGAACATAATTGCGCTTGCGCTTATCCTCGGCTGGATAGCCCTCACTATCTTCATCATGGTGCGGGATTACCGCAAGGCTCAGCGCGAGGGCACTGCCCCTGCCTGTTTCAGCTGTGCCGCCCTCAAAAACGGGACTTGCAGCCATCACTGTCCCACGGAGAAGGATGTGGATGGCATGATAGCGGCGGCAAAAGAGCGCCTTAGGCAGAATGAGCTTCAGAGAAAGGAGGAAGAACGTCTATGATGAATATCATCGTCATTGCGCTTATTGCCCTGTTGGTGGTCTTGAGCGTGCGGAACATCAAGAAGCGGCTGGGAGGAGACTGCGGCTGTTCGGGCGGCGGTCCCCTTGTCATTCCGCCGAAGGACAAAAATCGCTCGCACTACCGCTATGAGGCAACAATGCGCGTTGAGGGCATGAAGTGTAAGAACTGCACGATTAACGTGGCAAACGCGCTTAATTCACGGGACGGCACATGGGCTGACAAAGTGAGCCTGAAAGACGGCCGCGCGCACGTCCTGCTCAAGGACAAGCCGACCGCCGAGGAGCTTTCCTCCCCCGTGGCCGCCGCGGGCTACCGGGTGGCGGCGGTGGAACTTAAAACGTGACCTCAGCAATGAGCTGCTTTCCGGTCTAAAATAAAGTAGGACTTGACAAAGTACGAGAAGCATCCTGACATAGACGGCCCGACAAATTCCCAGCGCTATTTTATAGAAGAAAAATACCTCGGCAAGTTCGGCTCAAAGATACTGCGCTTTTCTACAGCTGAATACTTCTTGCTCAAATATCTGCTCAGGAAAGATACGCTCCTGCATGGTTCTACGATGATGCCCGTGGTAGACAGCATGAGGCAGAAGCTTGACAATCTTACTTTCAGCGATACGAAGGGTAGCAGCGCCACCATATATGTTTCGGACAAGCACCGGCGGCATTATGACAAGGTGCAGCAAGACATATTCTCTACGATTATGGAAGCCTTGGAGAGGCATCTGGAACTGACTGTAACGTACACAGGTGCTCCCGATATGTACAATCAGCGCACGATAAGCGAATTTTTCTTTCAGCCCTATACGTTTCTTGACCACAACGGGGCTTTTTACGTTATGGGGGCGAGGAAAGGATATGGGCAGCCCCGCATCTTTTCTCTGGACAGGTTTTCTTCTGCTTCCATTGCAAAGCCTGAGACAAGCTATGAGATTCCCGATGATTTTTCTCCTTCAGCATACCTTGCAGATGCTTTTGGCGTGTTTACCGGGGAGGAGCCGCAGCGGGTAAAATTGCTCTTCAAATGGCATACCTGGACGGCAATAGCGGACCGCACATGGGGATTAGGCCAGACTTTCACCCGTCTGGAA
>CAKZZK010000035.1 GCA_937885235.1 uncultured Treponema sp. | reverse complement strand
CATCCATGAGCGCGCCGACAGCCCGCTCGACCTTATCCGCGTCGCCTGCTACGTGAACCAGATGCCTGCCGCCATCGAGATGGTGGAGGACGCAAAGAAGAAGGGCTACGAGGTGAGCTGCAACATCATGGCGGTGTCCACTGCGCAGGAGGGAGATGTCCGCGTCGCGCTGGAAATGCTCGGTCATTCCCCCGTAGATGTTATATATATAGTAGATAGTTTCGGCGCCCTCTACCCCGAGCAGATAGCGAGAATTGCGACGCTCTACAAAGAGTATGCAGACAAATACGGCAAGAAGCTCGGCATCCACGCGCACAACAATCAGCAGCTCGCCTTTGCCAATACGATTGAAGCAGTCGGCGATAACGTAGACTGGCTGGACGCAACCTACAGCGGCATGGGACGCGGTGCGGGCAACTGTTCGATGGAGAACCTGCTGGGCTTCCTGCATAATCCCAAATACAGTCTCTACCCTGCACTCCAATTCGTGGAAAAGCACATCCTGCCTCTCAAGGCGGAAGGCATTGTCTGGGGCTACGACTTGCAGTACCTCGTGACAGGCCTCTTGAACCAGCACCCGCGCATGGCAATAGCCTTTACCGGTGACAAGCGCAATGACTATGCGGAATTCTACAACGAGATGATGGCTCAGGAATAAAAAAGAGAGGTAGCTCATTGCATAAAACCGTTTTACACAGTATAATTTAAATACTATGAAGCATATTACCAGATTTTTATTATGTGGCATTATTGCCTTGGGATTTTCCGCCTGCACGACAACGACAACAGGGGGAAATGTAGGTGCAGATAGGAGCCAGCTCCTGCTTGTCAATGAAGAGACGATGGAGGAAAGCGCACGTCAGTCTTATGAGGAAGTCTTGCAGGAAGCCCGCGCCAACGGCACGCTCAACACGAATGCCGCCACAACGCAGTGGGTCAGGAATATCGCAGAACGCTTGATCGCACAGACCGGTGCTTTCCGTGAGGACGCGCTCAACTGGGACTGGCAGGTAAACGTCATCAGCGATTCAACAGTGAACGCATGGTGTATGCCGGGCGGCAGGATTGTTGTCTACACGGGCATTATCGACAGCCTTGACCTTACGGACGCACAGCTTGCAGCGGTTATGGGACACGAAATTGCCCATGCGCTTCGCGAGCACAGCCGCGAACGGGCGAGTCAGGAAGGCATAAAGACAGTTGCTGTTTCCGCCGCTGCAAGCGCACTGGGACTTGGCGATGGCGGGCTGAGCCTGCTGACGCTCGCTTCCCAGTATACGATTACGCTGCCAAACTCCCGCAAGCACGAGACAGAGGCTGACCACATCGGCACCGAGCTGATGGCGCGCGCAGGCTATGATCCCTACGAGGCAGTCAATGTCTGGAAGAAGATGTCCGCACTCGGCGGTTCGAGCGTTCCCCAGATCATGAGCACGCACCCGTCCCACGAGACGCGCATAAAGGATCTGGAAGTAATAGCTCAGAAAGTCTATCCGCTCTACGAGGCTACTCTGCAATAGTCCATTGCTTCCTTTTTCCACGTGGAGGGGGAAGTAGCCTGTTCGATAACTACGTTATCGAACAGGTCTATTATTTCCTTACAAATCACCTTTTTTAGCCCGACATTATAAATATGGCTAAAAAAGGATTCCGTTTCACAGTCGATGCCCCCGTAACGCTTTTCCTTGTGCTGGCGGGCATCATTGTTTTCATAATCAACAGCAAATACGAGATTATTCCGAATTTTTTTACGTGCCACCCCCTCCGTTCTCCAGACGGCTCGATTTCCGCTGCTGATACGCTCTTTAACAAAAAACTCCCGCTTGATTATATACGGCTCTTTACGCACGTGTTCGGCAACACGCAGGCTGCTATGCTGCTTCTGAACAGTATGTTCCTCCTGCTTCTGGGACCGCAGCAGGAAGAGCATTTCGGCGGCTTTATAGTAGTCCTTATGACCTTGCTTTCCGCCCTTGTTTCAGGCGTACTTGCAGTCTGCACAAATACGGTGACTGCCACTGGAGCGGGAAGCGTCATATTCATGCTGCTTGCACTCGCTGCGCTTGTCGCTCTGGCACAGGGGCGGCTCAGGCTCTCTTGGATTGCACTCTTTATACTCTACCTTGTCTACCGCATCTACGAACTTTCACCCGAAGGAGGCACGCAGGGGGCAAAAGTGGCAGATATGTTGGGCTACAGCATGCCCGTTTTCATCGACTTGACGGGAGGCATCTGTGGCAGCCTTGTGGGATTCTTCATAACTCCCAAAAAGATAAGGGGTGGCAGGTCTTTCAAAGCAAGCGGTTCTGTCATCGACGACGATGCCACAATCCCCGCAGAGCGCTTTTCCGCAAAAAAATCAAAGAAGAAAAAGGCATCTGCCCCGGAAGACGAAGTTATCGGTTCCATCGAGTTTTAAGCACTTCGCTTGCTTTTTTGCTCTGGACAGGCTATTATGCCTGTTATGGATACAAATGCAAAACACGAAATGCAGAAGCTGCAGGAACGGGCAGCAAAGAACGGCCCCCTCTGCGTGGGGTTGGACACAGATCCGTCTTATATACCGCAGCCTGTGAGGGCAGGATATGACTCTCCCGCACAGGCGGTGCTTGCTTACAATAAAGAAATCATCAAGCGCATACAGAGCGAGGGCAGCGCGTGCTGTTGCAAAGTGCAGATAGCTTACTATGAAGCGATGGGCATTGAAGGGATGAAGGTCTATTCTGAAACCCTGCGGGCAGTAAAGGCCGCGGGGCTCAGCTGCATCACCGATGTCAAGCGCGGAGATATTGCGGCATCGGCAGAAGCCTATGCCCGCGCACACTTTACAGGAGACTTTGAAAGCGACATTATCACTGTCAATCCATACATGGGCTTTGAAACGCTCAAACCTTTCACCGACTACTGCACTTCAAAAGGCAAGGGCTGCTTCGTACTATTGAGGACGAGCAATCCCGGCATGGCGGACCTTGAACGACAAGCCCTTGCTTCCGGCGGCTATGTGCTGGACAGGGTGGGCGCCGAGCTTACGCGCCTTTCCTCCGCTTTTGCCAAGACCTTTTACTCGCAGACCTGTTCCCCTGTTGGCGCAGTGGTGGGCTGCACGGAAGAAACTGACGCGCGCGCGATACGCGAGGCTTATTCCGACATCTTCTTTCTCATCCCCGGCTACGGCGCCCAAGGAGGAGCTGCCCGCATTGCGGCAACGCTGCTGCTCAAAGCAGGCGGCGTGGTGAACAGCTCCCGCGGCATACTCTGCGCATGGAAGAAATCCCAATCCTGCACGGCAAAGGCAGAGACAGGCACACTCAGCATGGCAGACCTCGCCGATGCTGCCGCAGAAGCCGCACTTGTGGCAAAGCGGGAACTGACAGAGGCGGTAAAGGCATTATAATTTTTGCAGTCTGCCCATCTCCCTGCTGACAAAAATAACGCCGACGACGAATGACACAACATCGCTTATCAGCGCAGCCCAAAGCATGGTGACGATGTTGTGGCTCGCAAGCGCTATGATTACCGAAGCAGGGACAAAGACAAGGACATCGCGAAGCAGGGCGAGGAACGTTGATTTTCCGCTCTTTCCAATTGACTGAAGCATAATCGCGGCGGACTTTATATAGCAGGTAAGGATTATGCCGCTCAAAAAAATCCTGATGCAGAGGCGGGCATATTCCATATACTCCGCCGAATTGTTTCTGCCAAAGAGCGAAATCACCATATCAGGCAGCAATTCAAAGACGGCAAAGACCACTGCACCAATGCCCAGAACCAAGGTGCTGATTGCCTTTACCGTTGCCTTTACGCGCTCAAAGTTTCCCGCTCCCATATTGAAGCCGATGATTGGCTGTCCGCCCAAGCTTATGCCAATCACAACCGAAACCACTATGCCGAAGACTTTCATGACGATTCCGACCACGGCGAGGGGAATCACAGCTCCATAGGCGGTTCCTGTACTTGCGAAGGTCTCATAGCCGTAACGCCTGAGCAGGTTGTTGTTCACACCGATGATGACAACAATGGAAAGCTGGACAATCAGCGAAGCCATGCCGACGAGCACGACGTGCCTTATGATGGCAGATGCGGGTCTGAGGGAGCGTTTTGTGATGTGGAAATCCCGTGAACGAAATAAATACGCTATGCTCATGGCAAATGTCAGGATCTGTCCAAGCACCGTCGCTATTGCGGCTCCCCGCACGCCCATGCCAAAGGCAAAGATAAAGAGGGGATCCAAGACCACGTTTGCAATCGCCCCCGCCAGAGTGCATGCCATGGCATACTTTGGGGAACCGTCGGCACGGATTGAACCGTTCAAGCCCTGTCCGATCATATAAAAGGGAAAGCCAAGGCAGATTACCGTGAAGTACTGATCTGCATAGCGGTAACAGAGCTCTTCATCGGGGCTCGCGCCGAAGAGCCGCAGAATCTGGCTTTTAAAAGCAATGCCCAGAATGCAGAGCAGGGCGGAAGACAGGATGAGGAGACTCAAACCGTTTCCAACGTAGGCATCCGCCTTTTTGCCGTCCCGCGCCCCCAAAGCCAAGCTGAAATTTGCCGCGCTGCCATCGCCCGCAAGCAGGGCAAGTCCGAGGGCAAGCACTGTAAATGGGTACACGATGTTTGTTGCCTCATTGCCAAAAGCACCGGCACTGCTCCAGCCGATAAAAATCTGGTCCACAATGTTGTACAGCGCCGCAACCAGCATACTGATGACACACGGCACCGAAAAATGCCTGATAAGCTTTCCGATTTTTTCCGTTCCCAGATCATAGTCTTTCATAATTCACCTTCCTGCATAAAAAAGCAGCCAAAAGCATTTTCCAAACTGGACTTATGCTTTTGGCTGCTCGTTAGACTGTCTTTAACAGTAATACTATAATAATACTTTTTTCATTTTTATGTAAGCGATACACATCTATAATTTCGTCATAATTTAGCGAATGACTTATTCGCTCCGCCAGCAGTCATTGATGACGATACCGCGTAATCGCTGGGGCGGTGTGAGGACATCCATATTCCAAGTATAGCACAAACGTCAGCTTTGTGTCATACTGATATGTATGGACGATGGTTGTTTCTACAAGGACGGACTGCGCTTTTCGTGCGTGCGCTGTACGCTCTGCTGCGGACGTTCGCCGGGCTTTGTCTATCTGTCTCAGGCAGACCTTGACGCGCTCTGCCGTTATTTTAAACTTTCCGAAGCGGAATTTATGAAGCACTACTGCCGGAGGGCAGACTACTACCACGGCACAAGCGTGCTTGCCCTGAGCGCAAAGAAAAACGATGAGTGCATACTCTGGGACAACGGCTGCACGGCATACGAAGCACGCCCCGTCCAGTGCGCCACCTATCCGTTCTGGTCATGGATGCTCGCCGACAGGCAGACGTGGGACAGCTGCGCCGCAGACTGCCCGGGGATAAACACAGGCCGCCTGTGGACCGCGCAGGAAATTGCAGAACAGGCTCGGCGCTACACAGAAAACGAGCCCCTGCGCTTGGATGTAGTATAAATTTCCCTTCGCTATATCCCCCCGTAAGCTTTTGTCAGTGCTTGCGCGTACAGTCCCTCGCGCTTTAAATAGGCGAAAAGCACGTCACGCACCGCGCCGTGACCGCCGTCATGCGCGGCGACAAAATCTGCACGGGAAAGCACTTCGGGCAAGGCATCGGCAGGACAGCCCACAAGGCCGCAGAGCTTCATGGCGGCGATATCGTTCAGGTCGTCTCCAATATAGAGGACATCTTCTCGCTTGAGCTTATGCGCAGCCATATACTCGGAAAGCCACGTTCCTTTATCCTGTACACCCTGCACGACATAGGCAAAATGCAGGTCCTTTCCCCTCCGCTCCACAGCTTCGGACTTCCGTCCCGTTAAAATCATACATTCTATGCCCAGCGCTTGGCAGGCAAAGAGCCCCGCCGCATCCCTCGCATTGAATTCCTTGATTTCCATACCGTCCGTGCCGTAATAAATTCCCCCATCCGTAAGGGTGCCGTCCACATCAGTTATAATTAATTTTATCATACATCTCCACAAAAATTGACCTTGTATTATATTTACGGTAGATTAACGTAATGAGTAAAGCGATGCCGAGCCTGCATACAAAACCGCTCGATTTTCTTCTATTAATACTTTTCGCGCTCGCAGTGACGGGGGCGTTTTTTGCGCTGAGGGGAAATCGGAAGGGGAGCCCCCTGCTCGTCATCACTACGCCGGAGGGGGAATTCGTTTATCCCCTTTCTGAAGACAAATCCTACCGCATGGAGGGGCTTCTCGGCACATCGGTGATAGAGGTGCGCGGTGGGCAGGCGTATTTTGCGGATTCCCCCTGCCCCAACAAGACCTGCGTGCAGAGCGGTCCCATTTCAGCACAAAACAGCTGGGCGGCGTGCCTGCCGAACGATGTCTTTATCCGCATCGAGCGGCAGGATGAAGGCGTGGACGCGCTCGCCCGCTAAAACTGAAAGTTCTTCAGCCTTCATACTGCCCTCATTTGTACAGTTCGTGCAGGGGAACACCAGCCTTTTTGAGAAGGGATGCCGTGTCTGCGGCGCGGAGCTTTTCGGCGGCAAAGACAACCACCTTGCCGCAAGTTTCTGCGTCGGCAAGCGCATTGTGCGCATCGTATATGATGCCAAAATGCTCGCCGGAACAATTTGGAAAAGGAATTAGAGAATATAAAACAAAAAATATTGCTTAAAAGAGATTAT
>CAKZZK010000034.1 GCA_937885235.1 uncultured Treponema sp. | reverse complement strand
CCACGAGCACTGTAAGCAGGATCTTCACCCGCCTGTTCTGTACCTCAAAGAACTGCTTGCAAAGCTGGGTGATCCCCACCATAAAGACCGCAATCTGCACGATTGCCTTCACATCAATAAACGGCTCAATACTCATCACCTGCCCCTTATACAAACCTGTAGATATAGATGGCTTCAATGCTGCCCCGTGCCACGGTCTGCGACCCCTTGTACACATCGTATGTCCGCCGCCGGAAGTGCGTGCCCTTTCCTTTGCGCCACTTCACCGCCGTGTACTCGTTGGCCTGTACCGTGTACCCGCTGAACTGCGCGGCATCCATCACCTGCTTCTCGGCCGGTCGCCCTGTCAGCCACTCAAGCAGCGCGACATCGTTGTACATCATGTTGTCTTTGGCTCCCAGCCAGCCCTGCTGCAGGGCTTTGTTGAGCGCGTCCGCAAGGTCGAACGTCCGTCCTGTCCTAAAGTCCGCATTGAAATCCTCTGCTATCGAAAGCAATGTAAGGAAGAAGCACGATTCTGGCGCAATCTGCATCAGCCTGTTCTGCAATCCTTCATATTTCGTTCTGCTCATATTCTTCTCCTCGCTGAAAGAAGGGGCACAGGGTAGCGCACCCCGTGCCCCTGGGTGGAAAGGGGTAGTGCCTGCGGCCGTCTGTGCCGCAGGGCTCTATCATCTCGCTGGGCGTTGCCAACGGCTGCCCGCGCTATGACCGGTTAAAGAAGGATGTCCAGCCACCTGGGCACCCGTATACCTTTCGCATAAAGCCAGTATCCTGCCAGCTTCCCCGCTATCATAACGAGCAGCGCCGCCGCCAGCGCCCCCAGCACCTTCTTCTTGTGCCTTAATTGCATCTCGTAGCGCGTTATAGTCTCGTATGAGCTGTTCAACTGCCTGTTGATATTCGTCAAAGAGTCGGATAGTTTCCTCGATTGTTCCTCCAAAGCTTTCCGCTCGTTCTCTGAGATAGTCAACTCGTTCCGCAGCCGCGTCAATTCTTCCGACATAATAGCTGACTCTTGCCTGAGCTTCATCAAGTTGTCTCTGATGCTCGATGACAACAGGCTCAGTTCTTTCCGGGGTGCTCGCGCATCCTCCGAGCCCGATTGCCACTGCAAATCCTGCGACTGCAACAAGACACAGGCACACAAAGCTAAAAGCCCTGCTAAAACGCTTTTCCACATTTACGCTCCTTGCCGCATTTGCGGCGCATTATTTTGGCAGCTGGTTCAAAACCTCGGGCGGCGCATTCAGCCACCGCAGCAGAACCACCATCGCCCCGATGATAAACACCCACACGATTTTGTCCACAATCCTGTCCCACCATTTGACAAGCGTCCTTTCCTTCTCCCCTTCCACGGCAGAAATTCGCGCCTCAATCACCGTGATGGAAGCTTTGTTGCTGTCAATCTGGTGCTGCAAGTCATCGCGTATGCTGTCCTGCCGTGCCTTCGCCTTTGCATACGCTGCTTCAAGGTTGTTTTCCTGCTCTACAGCGCTGTTCTTGAGCTCGGCAATGTCCTCCCTTATAGCGTCTATAACGGCTTCCATTCTCCCCAGCTGCTTCTGGATTTCCAGCAAAACCTCATCCTCCATCCTTGCCTCCTTTTTTTCAAAACTCTCTTGACAATACAATATATATATTGTATATTATGACTACGGGAATGACGGCAAAGCAGGTGATGAAAATCTTGAAGAAAAACGGCTGGACTTTGGCAAGAATAAACAGCTCGCACCATGTTTTTGAAAAACAAGGTTTTGACCGCCCTGTTCCCGTTCCGTACCACAAGGGCAAGGATTCTGATTTAGGCAATTTTGCCAAGCAGATACTGCGGGAAGCGAATATTGACCCAGATACCAAAGAGGAGATTAAAAAATGACCTACAACTGCGAAATCAGAGAAGAAGAAGGAAAATTCGTCGCCCAGTTTCCTGATATAACGAATGTCCTTACTTTCGGCGATTCTGTCGAGGATGCGCTTGTAATGGCGAGCGACGCGCTTGACGGCGTTCTTTCCGTATGCGTGGAAAAAGGCTATCCAATCGCAGAACCGAAATTCACGGGCGGCTATCCCGTCGAGGTCTCGCCTAAAATTGCCTTCGCAATCGAACTCCGCAAGGCTCGTGCGGATCGTCCCCAAAAAGAAATCGCACAGGCTGCAGGTATGACATACCAGCAGTACCAGCGGCTTGAGAACCCCCGCAAAACGAACCCCACGCTCGAAACTCTCTGGCGGCTGCAAAAAGTATTCAAGAGACCGTTTCTTGTATTGTAATGTCAGCGAGGCGGGGCATGGTTCCCGCCGTCTGCCGCCCTCTATATACACAAAGTCGGCAATATAATTCCGTGCCCTGCGGTTGCCATAGCGCTTCGGACACACCTCAAATCGCTTTTGCAATTCAAGGCAGCTTATAAGCCCCTGCCTTTCCATCGCAGCAAGAGCCTTATACCTCTGCATTTCCTTTTTTGAGTCAAACTTTATCCCGTTATACACAGCCTTTGCGTTGTTATACTTGGCTTTTCTCTTTGTTGCTGTCATTATGCCTATTTTGTTTCCTCCAAAAATCTGGTCATTGTCCATAGGCTTTACCTCCTGTACTGGAAAGGGATTGTTTATACCTTAGTCCATGCCGTCCACGAACTAGACCACCAGTTTTTAGCCCTGACAGCAAGCAGCTTGCCATTTGAACAGTCAAATGCCTCTTCCTGCATGTAGCTTTCTGAGCACTTCGTATGCCGTATCATAAGCAGGTGTACACCCGTGACCGTAACCACGTTGCCGGAATTACTGCCAGAACTGTACGTTACCACAAAGTTTTCATTCTGGTTAGTCGTGGCAAGATTGGTTTCAATTACAACAGCCGCGCCATTTATTCCGTGGTCTACGTAAGTGTCTGCTTTAAGTCCGAGCGTAGAATATGTAAGCTCGGTAGGATTGCTGATAGGCACAGTTGAAGTAAAAGCGTCTATAGTAAAGTCCATAGGCTGGCCTGCAACCTGTGTTACCTGCAGGCCATTATATCCTTGTGTACCTATGCACACTTCTCCAGTACTGCTATCCCATGCGAAATAAAACAATTTTCCAGTACCCTCGACGAGCCTTTGAAATTTCGGTGCAATTTTATTGTCGCCGTCACTCCCGCCACAGTACATAAGCCATGTTTCACCGTTGCGGCAGGTAAGTATGTAAGCCGTGCTCATAAGGCCTGCGGTAGTAGGCCATAAGCCTGTCAGTTTCGTGTAACGGTTTCCCGCGCCGTTCCACTGCACCATCTTGCGCTTATAAGAATAATTATACACGCCGCCGCTAGTTACTGGAGCCGAACTCCCGCTTGTAACGGAAGAGGTTAAACCGTCCGCTGTCGCTGTAGTTTTCGTCCAATTCGTCGTCCATGCCCCATTGTACAGCTTTCGTGTATAAATTGTCTGTGTCGCTATAGAGTAGTCCATAGCAGTAACTATTTTTCTTACGCCACTGCCGTACACGGTAACGATGTGCTCTCCCCACCCCGTTACTGCATCAGAAGGTTGGTTTGATGTAGGTATTAGCGCACTTTTTGTCGTTGTTGCCGCGCTCGCCCAAGCAAGAATAGTTGTACTGGATGTAAGCATTTCATCCTGCATATCGGCAATGTCCTGCGCGTTCTGGTTAATCGCCGCCTCGTCAAGTGCACGGCTCTCGTCTGTCATCAGCTTGCACACCCGCCAGCTGACAAAAATACCGTCTGTTTGAACTAAAGCATTTCCGCCTGAAGGGTTGAAATAGCAATCCATCGTTATGTATTGTGATGATACGCCCACCAGCTGGCATACCAGCCCCTGCATATTGCTTTCGAGTGTGGCAACAAGGTTTTGAGCATCTGCAAAAGGTGTTGTTATCGGTATCTCTATACTTGTCGCATAGCCCGCCGTCCATTCGGCATCGCTTATTTCGCGTGTAAACGTTCCGCTCTGGTAATGACTTGCCGAGGGCACAAGCTTATTAGTCTGCTCATCTATATGCTCTTTGAAAACGCCAAGCCCCTCATAATCAAGGTATTCTTTCTCACCCATTCAAACCTCCTGCTCTCTATCGAAAGGCAAGGGATGTTTTATGTCCCCTTGCCTTTCTGTTTTTTTTTTACGCAAACAGCGCGTCAATCTTAGCCTTTGAAATCGGCACCATGATGTCCCCGCTCGACTGCGCCACCCATGCGCTGCCGGAATACACATAGATAACGCCCTTTACATACTGCTCATTCTTTGTAAAGTACGTCGTGCCGCCCTGCACCTCGGTGTCAGTAGTCAGCGCATAATCCATGCCGTCAAACTCATACCAGCCCAGCGCGCTCGGATCCACATCAGAGGGCGGATCTGCCACGGCATCATAAGTGTACGCCGTGCTTCCCAGATACAAAAAGGTATCGCCTGAAGAAGGCGAGGCGGGCATGGCCGAGCCAAACGACAGTTTTCCGCTTACGTCAAAGACAGGTCCGATGATGCACCACTTCATAGCTGGCGCCGTGTCCGTCCCCGTGTTTACCGCGGCGACCTCGGAATTTGCGGCGACAACCTGCCCCGCGCCATCCGTAAAATCAGGGGTAGACTGCCCCTCGGCGGAAACCGTATACATATCGCCCACCTCGCATCCTGCTACCGCAGGAAGCGCGGAAACTGTGGCAACGGTGCCCCTGAAAGTAAGCGAGCCCTTAAGCCCGTACTTCTCTTCAATCTTTGCAATTACCTCTGCAAGTCCTTCATAGTCAAGAAACTCTTTTTCCATACCGTTTCCTCCCTGTCAGTCAAATAAGGCGTCTATCTTTGCCTTGCTTATGCTCTTCGGCTGCTGCAATACCCATGCAGCCCCCGTCCATAGCCAGAATGCCCCGTCTGCAATCGAGTAGTACATCTTGCGGTCTGCGGCGGTAAAACGTGCAGGCAGATGCTCCGCATCGGCAACGATGTCATAGTTCCCGTCCGCAGTGCCAATCCCGTTCCAGTGCGTCTCATTCCACGCCGCATCGCTGTTTTCTGCAATGCAGCGATAAAACTGCGCGCTGTATATCACAATGTCGCCGTAGCGGTACGTGTTGCCCGCCTCCCACACATAGATAGGCGTGCCGTCATCCACCCGCATTTCCCGCGTCTGCACAGTCCCGTCAAGCCCCGTCCATCTGAATGTGACGATGCTCTGCCCGTCCTTGTGCACGATACTTTCAATCGTGCAGTTCGCACCCTTCAGGGCACCCAGCCCGTTCAGCGAGTCCTTGGTGTACTTCTTGGATAGCGCAAGCGTGACCGCATCCATTACTGCACCTCCCACGCCTTGTTTTCCGCGTCATACATGAGCAAGTCCCCTGTATCCACGCAGTACGCCGTGCACCCTGTGTACATCTCATCATCCTTCGGCAAGTTCGGCACATCCTTTGCCAGACAGTAATACTCCCGCCTGTGGTTCCCCAAATCCGTCTTATACAACTCTATCACGCCAGCCTCCTCCTTTTTTTGATGGTACGCCTGAGCGTACTGCTTAGCTTCTCCACCCCGCGAGTTTGCCGCAGGCAAACTCGCCAAGTTAAATGTGCAAGCGGAGCTTGTACATTTAATCTTAGTACGCCCGAGCGTACTAGTCGCCATCCTCCGGCAGTACACTGTTTGCCGGAATAATCTTCCCGTCCTTCCCGTACACTGGTCGCCCGTTATTGTCCTCGTATGGCTTGGGCGTAAAGCCTACTGCATCCATCATCTTCTTTTCCCTTGCAACCTGCGCCATCACCTGCCGGAACGGAAGCCCGCTTGTGCGCCGTGCCTCAAGGTCATAGGTGCTCAGCCCTGCGTCCAGAGCCGCAATGCTCGCGGCAACATCCTTCTGTCTGTCCACCGCAGGACGGTTAATGCCCGTCCATGCACAGGAAAGCCATGCCGCCCGTTTCTTCCAGCGGCTCCCGTCCATTATCACGCTCAAAAAACCCGGCAGTTCCAGCTCCCCGTAAAGACAGGACTGAATGATGAACTCTTCGTAGACAATCTGGCAAAAATCCTTTGCATTCTTGAACGTCCGGTATTTCAGGTACACATCAAGCTCGTTGTTTGCCTGCCGCGACG
>CAKZZK010000033.1 GCA_937885235.1 uncultured Treponema sp. | reverse complement strand
AACTACGATGAGGCGGCGAAGACCCACGAGTGTGCCATCGAGCGATTTGTCAAGTAAAGAATATAAGAATGCACTGCTTCAGCTTAATTTTTAGACAGCACCTAAAGAAAATTTTCATGCTGAAGGCGTGCAGGGGGCACCAGCCTTGTCTATTCGCTTTTCCCGTGCTATACTCTGCCCAGGAGCAAGAAGATGGGAATTTACCTTAACCCAAACAATGAAAATTTCGCGGAGACGGTGCGCTCAAAAATCTTTGTGGACAAGACGATGCTGATAAGCGCGATGAACGATATTATGCAGACTGCGGATAAGTATGTCTGCGTGTCCCGCCCGCGACGTTTCGGCAAGACGATAGCGGGGAATATGCTGTCAGCATACTACTCTAAGGGCTGCGATTCCCGGGAGCTTTTTGCCCCCTTCAAGATAAGCCGTGATCCCGACTTTGAAAGCAAGCTGAACAAGCTGAACGTAATAAAAATAGACATGAACAGCGAGTTCAAGAACTCACGCGATAAAGGGAGAGTGCTGGATAATCTTCAGGACAGGATAATAGATGAGTTTTCGGCGCAGTTTCCAGACATGACCTTCAACAAGGAAGACTCTGTTGGAGAGTGCATTCTTAGGACGTATGCACAGAAAGAGGAGCGGTTCGTCATCATCATAGACGAATATGATGTGCTTGTGCGCGAGAACGTGGAGCAGAAACTGTTCTCGCAGTATCTGGACTTCTTAAACGGGCTATTCAAGAGCGACACCCTGCGTCCGGCCATATCGCTGGCATATATCACGGGAATCCTGCCGGTGGTGCGTGACCGCGTGCAGTCGAAGCTGAATAATTTCGAGGAATATACGATTTTGGACGCAGGGAAGCTTGCGGAGTTCATCGGCTTCACCGCCTCGGAGGTACAGGCGCTCTGTGCGGAGTACGGGGCGGACTATGAGGAATACGAAAGGTGGTACGACGGCTACCGGCAGCATGGCTTCGAGATTTACAACCCTGAGTCTGTAGTGAAGTCGCTGACATCCGGCAGGTGCGAGAACTACTGGAGCAAGACATCGACATACGCGGTCATTGCTGACCGCATACGGGCAAACTTCGCGGGCACCAGGGATGACGTGATCCGTATGCTTGCAGGCGAGAGCGTGGACGTGAACGTGACGCGCTACATGAATACGATGACGGACTTCTCCACCCGGGGCGACGTATTTACATACCTCATCCACCTTGGCTATCTTGCCTATGACCGCGAGGAGGGGACATGCTGCATTCCCAATAAAGAGGTAAGGCAGGAGTGGTTCAACGCAATCGAGGCGGAAAGCGAATACGCCGTTACAAACAAGATAATCCAGTCTTCCAAGGAGCTTTTAGCCGAGACCTTGCGGCTGAATGCGGAGGCTGTGGCAAGGTCGCTTGACGAGAGCCACATACACGTGACGAGTAACCGCAGCTACAACAATGAAGATGCGTTGCAGTCGGCGATATATCTTTCGTATATATATGCGCTCAACAAGTACACGATCGTAAAAGAGATGACGACGGGGAAGGGCTTTGCCGATGTTGTGTTCATCCCCTTCGTGCCGGGGATACCCGCGATGATAATTGAATTGAAGCGCAATGGCTCCACCGGGAGTGCGCTGGCGCAGATACGGGAGAAACGCTATTTCGATTCTCTTTCAGCATATTCTGGGGACCTGCTTTTTATAGGCGTGAACTACGATGAGGCGGCGAAGACCCACGAGTGTGCCATCGAGCGATTTGTCAAGTAAAGAATATAAGAATGCAAAATAGAAAGACTGGTAAAGGAGACGTGGATAAAGCAGATAAAAATTTCAAAGTTGTAACTTGCGTCCTGTGAATTTGTTGGTATATAATAGAAGCATAACTTCAAATAACAGGAGACAATTATGAAGAGAAGAATTCTTTTCGGAAAATGGCTTGCGGTCTTTGCCGTGTGTGTGATGGGTGGAGAGGTGTTTGCCCAGACGACGGGAAACCTCTTGACGAATGGAGACGCAAACAACGGGCTTGCAGGCTGGGTTGACCCTGCCGATGCCTGGTCAGTGGTGACAAGCGAAAGCGGAATGAGCCCCATTGATGGACCGTGGTTCTGGCCAAAGAGAAGAAGCAGTGCATCCAGCTATGTGCTGTATCAGGATGTTTCCATCAGGGCGTATGTTGGACGGACGGTTACGCTTTCCGCCTATGCGCATGGCTGGAACGGACAGAGCGACAAGTCGCAGCTCAGGCTAGAATTCCTGAATTCGAGCGGCAGCGTACTGGATGCAGCTGAGTCTGGCGTTGTGCAGGGGCACGGCTGGCGGCAGCTGAGCGTGAGCAGGGCTGTGCCGAGCGGCGCGGTGACGGCGCGGGTAAAGCTAATCGGCAGAGACTATAACAGCATGTGCGACAGCCACTTCGACAAAATATCGCTCGTGGCGGGCGGCACGGTGACAAGCGGCACGGTGACAAGCGGCACGGTGACAGGCGGCTCTTCCACGACTAGGCCTAGCGGCACGACATCGACAGGCACTGCTGCTTTCGGCATTGGTTTTTACCTTGATGCAGGCGAAAAGATACAGCTTTCTGCCCCCTCCGGTGCAACCTGGTCAAGCTCTAATTCCTCCGTGGCAAAGGTGAACTCCCGTGGCATTGTCACCGCAGTTTCTGAGGGTACGGCTGTCATCACTGCCACCTCTGGCGGTAACAGAAGCAGCATCACTGTACAGGTAAGCGACTAAATGCTGACACCGTTTTCACGGACGCAGCTGCTCCTTGGCGAAGAAGCCATGGCGCAGCTTGCGCTTGCCCATGTAGCGGTCTTCGGCATCGGCGGGGTGGGGAGCTTTGCCGTTGAAGCGCTTGCGCGCAGCGGCATAGGCGCCATAGACATCATTGACAACGACAAGGTCTGCCTTTCAAACCTCAACCGCCAGCTCTACGCGCTCCATTCCACCCTCGGGAGGGACAAGGTGGATGTTGCCGCCGAGCGCATCCGCGATATCAATCCCGACTGCCTGGTGGTGCCGCACAAGCTCTTCTTCCTGCCGGAAACAGCGTCCCGCTTTGATTTCTCTCAATATGACTACGTGGTTGACTGCATAGACACGGTGGCTGGCAAGATACAGCTGATTTTGCAGGCAAAGGAAGCAGGTGTCCCCGTCATAAGCTGCATGGGGGCTGGCAACAAGCTTGACCCCTCGCGCTTTGCGATAGCGGATATTTCCCGGACGAGCGTCTGCCCGCTTGCCCGTGCCATGCGGCAGGCGTTGCGCAAGCGGGGAATTGAGCATGTCAAAGTGCTGTATTCCACGGAAAAGCCGCTGAAGCCCCTGTCCGACGAAGCTGCGGACAGCGATGCCGGAAGCCGCAGGCAGGTGCCGGGAAGCACTGCTTTCGTCCCCTCCGTTGCGGGACTGATGATTGCGGGCGAGGTAATCAGAGAGCTTGCAGGGCTTTATGAGCCGCCTTTGGCTGATGATTTTGAAAGCGGCGCGGAGTGGCTGTAGTTTATAGTTTATTTTATGGAATAAAAGCTGCCGATGCGCTATACTTGTTTTCATGAAGATAAGGAGATTTTCATGAAAAAATCTATGGTATTGGCGCTGTCCGCCATCTTGCTTATTGCAGGCTGTACGAAAAAAACGCCGGAAGAAAGCACTCCGCAGCCAACGCAGCCGAGTGTCCAAGAGGAGGTTCTTCCCGCCGCACCTGTCCTGAGCTATTTGCCCGGAGTGGCGTTGTATAATCCGGGGGCGCTTTACAAGCCCTCAACGGAAGAGGACGGCCTGATGGTCTGGAGCCGCAACGTGAACTGCGGCACGGTGCTGGAAGTGTACAGCTATTCTGACAGCGGCGTGGAGATGAAAACAGCCACCCGCGTTGTAAAGAAGGAGCGTCAGGAACGGCAGTTCGTGCATGTGCGCTACAATGGCGATGACTACTGGATTCAGGACGTGACCGTAGCAGTCAATGCCGTGCCCAACGTGCTGATTGAAGAAGATACCTTTATCTATAAAGAACCAAACGTAAAGAGCATGACAAGCACGGCGCTGCCCTTCGGGACGATAGTAGCCGTCTCCACTTTGAAAGGTGACAGCAATTTCACCTGCATCAGCGTGGATACGGAAAAGGAAACCTTCCATGACGTCTATGTAAAGGCGGCGAACGTGGGCTTTGGCGATGATATGACCATTCTTGCCCTTGTTGACGGAATTAAAAAGGCGAAAAACGAAGTGCTCCGCAATGAGCTTGCGGATGCCCTTGCCCATTTTACGACGAATTCCGTGCTTGTGGATGAGCGGCGCTACGAGGAAATGAACAAAACATCCCAGAATATTGACGGCTGGCTTGTCGAAGAGCAGATGCCGGGCTTCTTCTATGAGGAGAATTACAGCACTAGCCGCCCGAACGGACCCGTGCAGGATGAATGGGAAACAGAAGAGGGGGCTGCAAAATGAAAAAGACCGTAATGCTTTTTGCCGTGGCAGTGTATGCGCTGTTTGCTGCCGGTGCAGAGATGAAGAATGCGCTCATGATACAGAAAGAAGGCGCTTTGTGGACCAAGACTGAAAACGGCGAGATGAAGTGGGCAAAAAACATAGCTGCGGGCAC
The DNA here is from genome assembly GCA_937885235.1 of uncultured Treponema sp. Lineage (GTDB taxonomy): Bacteria > Spirochaetota > Spirochaetia > Treponematales > Treponemataceae > Treponema_D. Next base: position 5,569 of record CAKZZK010000033.1, on the reverse strand, counting down.
CGCCATACAGCTTGATGACAGCGCGGCACTCAAGGCGCAGCGGCAGTCCGGCGGCAAACTGGTAGACTCTGAATTCTATCCGGCGCTTTACGAAGGGAAAGACTACTTTGTGATGACAGATCGCGTGGCTGTCGCCGGGGAAAAGCAGGTAAAGGTGATGGTTCAGAATGCCGTGCTTTACGGCAGCGCCAGCGTGCTTGATTATTCTTCCACCATCGTGCCGTTCAAGAAGCTCGTCGTTGTGGGGGAGACCCGCCAGATGGCAGGCATGGATTTTGTCTCCGTGCTGTGGTTTGACGATGTGAACTATGTAAAGCGCAACGGCTGGGTTCGCGCTGAAAAAGTGGGCCTCGCCGTCGATGACCTTGCCGCTTTGCAGCTTGTGGACAAAGCTAAGGCGGCAAAAGACGACAAGGTGAAGAACGCCGTCATTGCAGATGCCTATACCTTGGAGATTTCTGACGAGGTGCGGCACCTCATTTCCGTGGAAGAGTATAACATCCTGCAGGGCTTTAACCCCGACAACGTAAGCACGGGCAAAGTCCAGCTGCGCATAGACAGCCCTATGGAAGAATCCGGCTATTATGTGCATATCTACGATATTCCAAGCACCAAGGGCAGGGTAGTGGGGCGCGTTTTCTATGCCGATAAGGTCCGCTCTGACAAGGAAACTGCTGATTCCACCACAGAGCGCGTGCAGTATGCAACTGGCATAGAGGAAGTAAAATACAGCTGGTTCCACATACTTGCAAATATTGCCGAGGACGGCACCGTTATCTGGCCCTCAGGCTGGGTGTACGGCGTGTGCAATCCGCGCTAGAATATATCAGGCAAGAAGGGCGCTGATTGCCCCGTCTGCTATGATTTCAGGGAACAGTTCGGCGGAAGCGTTTTCCTTTTGGAGGACGGCTTCCGCCCTTTTTTTTATTTCCGCTGCTGTTTCCGCCCCTGTGTGCAGGCAGATGCTTTTGATGCCGCACCTGACGGCTATCGTTATATCGCACTGAATTTCGTTTCCCACCATCACCGTGGCATGGTGGTCAAGCTTTTCCCGTTCAAGGAGCAGCTTGAGGAAAGCTGGTTCCGGCTTCATCATGCCAAAATCAGAGGATATGTAGATGCCGTCAAAGCAGGGCAGAATGCCAGAAGCTTCAATCTCTGGCCTTGTAAAGATAGCCTGCGCGTTTGACAGCAGGAATATCTTTTTGCCCCGCTCCTTCAAAGCGCGCAAAGTCTGGAGGGTGTCGGGGTAGGGATGAATGTATGCCCGCGAGTAAAGCCTGAAGAGGTTTGCAGTGGCTGTGCTCCACTCGCTCTTCATAATAGCGGAAAGAATTTCCTCTTTCCGCATTTTGTAGTCCTCGCGGAGCCTGTTTGTCGCCGTGCCCGCAATAGCCGCGCTGCAGGGATGGAAACTCGGCGCTTCCAGAAGGAGCCGTGCAAAGACCCGTTCCAGCTGTATCTCAGGACACTGTATCTTCCTGCGCTTTTTCAGCGCTTCCCGCTCTTCCGCATCCATGCGCCAGAAGGTATCGGAAAGCGCCTTGCCCTCCCAGTCGCAGCCGTAGACAGCGTAGTATTCCGCAAGAAAGCGCCAGAGCGAGGCGGAGTGCTCATCGCTCTTGATGTCCAGAAGCGTTCCGTATAAGTCAAAAATATAGTTCTCAAATTCCTGCATAATATGTCACTGTTTTTTGCCGAATTTCTTCAGCAGTTCGCTTGCCTTGTCGGTGGCTTTGTCTACCACGTCGGAAGCAGCCTTTGCCGCCTCCGCGTTGCCGGTAAGTTCCTCCACTTTTGACTGCACCGCGCCAGAAGCCCGTGCCTTTAACTCTGCTTCCAGTTCATCACGTTTTTTCTCCAGTATGGTCTGTATGTCAGCAAGCTTGGTGTTCTGGATTTCTATGTCGCCCTCAATGCCGAGGAAATCTTTTGCCTTGGCAAGGTATTCGTTAGACGCATTGTTGATTTCCGCATTCAGGCGTTTGAGAGCGGCATCCTTGGCATCGTTGCCAATGCTTTCCACCACAGACTTGATGGCTGCGGAAAACTGGTCGGCAAAGTTGCCGTCAAGGGCAAGGTTTACGCCTTCAGCTTTGTTGTAGGCAAACTGGTAGCCTATGTCCATGCTCTTCACCGTGTCGAGAGCCTGCCTGTAGTACTTGGTGACAATTTCGCTTGAAAAGCCGTCGGTTGTCAGCACCACGGGATTCAAGTCAACCGTGCCGGATGCGGAAAAGCCGTCTTCCCGCGCGGCGGCGCTCAAAAGGAGCTTTGCCGTGCCGTTGATGGATGGAATGCCGTTTGCTGCGGCAATCTTTGTACCGTCAACTGCGGCCTTAAATCCATCGCCCGTGTAATTCAGCGAGATGAGCGGCTCGGTGCTGGCAGAGCGCACGTCAAGCACCGCATTTGCCAGGTGCTCAATGCCTGCCGCCGCAAGCGTGCCCGTCAGCTTGGTGGTCTTGTTCCTCACGTTCTGGTCATTCGTGATTTCCTCTATAGTTGCCTTGAAATTCTGCCCTGAGACCTTTGCCTTCTCTATGAGAAAGGTGGGATTTTCGCTTAGGTACCAGAAGGTGGTGCCCTTCATGCGTTTGGGCCCGCTTTTTTTCTTCTTTTCCGCAGCGTTCTTTGCGGAAATGTCCAGCGCCTTTTGCACGAAAGTGTTTTCCTTAATCTGATCGACATAGCCCTGCGCCTGCCTGACGTAGGGGTAATACTTGCCCACCATGCTGAACGCCACAGAGCTTATGGCGTCGGTCAGCAGCTGCTTGGCATTTTTGACGGCGTTCACCACGGTGGCAAGGCGGTTCTGCACCATATTCTTGTCCGCAACCACTGCGTTTGCAAGGGACTCGGAAAGAGTTCGCACGCCGTTTGCGTCGTCCACCACTTCGTCTTTCAATCCTTCCGCGGTCGTCTTGAGGGACTTGCTCTGCTCGATGACGGCATTTATCTGTTCAAGCACCGTCTGCAGGCTCTTTACATCTGAAATGCTCTTTACGTTGATATTCTGCAAATCCTTTACCTGATTGGCAAAGTCTTCCACCTGTGTTTTGATTTCTTCCGGCTTGCCCTTCCACTTTTCCACAAGTCCCTGCACATCTGCCACAGCCTGTTCCGCCATGGCGGTTGTTTGTAGCTGGGAGCGCAGGTTGTTGACGATGCTTTCCACATCGGAGCCGCCGAGCATATCCAGAGCCTGATTTTTTACATTGGTGAGCGCGAGTGTGCTCTTTTCCCGCAGGCTCTTCATAAACGCGCTGTCTTCTATTGCCTCTTTTTCTTCTTTTTCCTTTTTGGAAGATTTCTTAACGGGCAGCTCACAGCTAGTGTTGCGGTCAGTGTTGAGCGCTATGCCGCTCACTTCGAGGTTTTCCGCAAGGAATTTGCCCCGCAGCGCCTGCGCAAGGTTAAAATCAAGGTTTATCCGCTCCAGCTCAAAGAGGTTCTTCATAACCGCGTTCTTGTTGCCCACGGCAATCTTGTTCACGGTGAGCGAGGCATCGAGGATGCGCAGATCTACGGAGCCAATCTCCGTCTTTGCACCGAATGCCGCTTCCCCTCCCGCAATCAGTGCTTTTTTCAGCAGCGGATTTTTGAAAACGGTGATGACAAAAGCGATGGCAAAGATGATGCCGAACACGATGGCGAGCGGCAGAAGCATGATCCTTCCCTTGCGCTCCATCTCTTTGGCAAGCGAGCGGAACTTTGCTATCTCCCGCTTGCTGAACAGCCTGTCGCGGGGGATGGCGAATTTCTTTGGCTTCTTTTCATCCGCACCTTCTATAAAGAGCTCTTCAAGCAAGGCTTTGTCGCTTGGAATGGAAATCTTTCCGAGAATTTTTGATTTAAGTCCCCGTTTGGAGTAGGATTTGCGCAGTATGGCGGGCAGCTTTTTCAAGGGAAGGACTTTTGCGTCTTTTTTGCCTGTTTTATCGTCGCCATCGCTTTCTTCGGTGGTGACAAGCTCAGTGCTTTCTGTGCCTGTATCCTGAGGCTCTGTTTCCACGGGCTCTAGCTTTTTTTCTTCTTCTTCCATATCCATTGTTACGCCTCCTCAATGAAATCGGTTATTTTTTCCACAAGCGGAACCTGCTTTATCATCTGCAGGAATTTGAATTTGCGCATCAAGTTTCCTATATAATGCCGCCACACGAATATGAAGAGCCGTGCGACAAGGTAGAAGGGAATGCACGCTGCAATGCCGACGGCAAGGCTTCCCATCACAATCGTGTTGTTGAATTTGGTGAAGGAAACAAAGGGAATGTCGAGCAGCCTGATGAAGGTGCTCCGAAGGGAAGGGTAATCGAGGATATAGTAGCCAATCCTGTCAAAATAGGGGTCAAGTGCAGGGGCAAGCAGGGAACCGAGCAGCATTGCAAGCACCAGGGCGCCGCGCTGAATGCGCAGGAAGAACATAAAGATGAACAAAATGTACCAGAGCACGTTGTCCTTTGGCATAAAGCCAAGCAGCATACCGAGTGCAAAGGCACAGGCGATGGCGCCGGGGTCTCTGTTGGAGCTCAGTGCCTTTAAAAGTTTAGCCAGCGGTTTGAACATAGCTTAATTATACCACTAGCTTTTTTAAAAAGCTACTTTTTTCCTCTCTTTTCTATGTCCTTTCAAGGAACGTGTCAAACAGGAAATTTGTGTCGTGGGGGCCGGCGCAGGCTTCTGGGTGGAATTGGACGCTGAAGGCGGGGATGTCTGTGTATTCAATGCCTTCGCAGGTGCCGTCGTTGATGTTGACAAAGCTCTGCCGCGCAAAGCGGGGAAGAGTGTCTGCTTCCACTGCGTAGCCGTGGTTTTGGCTCGTGATGTAGACGCGCCCGCTTGTCACGTCCTTTACCGGATGATTGCCGCCCCTGTGCCCGTACTTGAGCTTGCTGGTCTTTGCCCCCCGCGCAAGGGCGAGCATCTGGTGCCCCAGACAGATGCCGAAGAGCGGAATCCGCCCGTAGTCGCACAGCTTGCGTATTTCTGAAATAATGCCGGTGTTTTCCGCCGGGTCTCCGGGGCCATTGCTCAGCATGATGCCTTCCGGATTGAGCGAGATGACTTCCTGCGCTGTGGTGTTGTAGGGAACTGTGGTGACACGGCAGCCCCGTTTTTCAAGTTCGCGCCTTATATTTGCCTTTGCGCCGAAGTCAAAGAGCACGATATGCTTCTTTGCGGAGTCCTCTGCGCGTTCTATATGGCTGAGCTGTGAAACAGATTCCACTGCATCCGCAATGCGGTATAAGCTGATTTCTTCCAGCAGCTTTTCCTTGGCAGCGCCTTCTTTTAGCATGGCTTCAATCCGAGTGACTTCATCCTGCCCGCTTGCAATCATTCCCTTCATCACGCCGCTTTCGCGCAGTGTTTTGGTGAGCTTTCGTGTGTCTATGCCGCAGATGCCTATGATGTTCTGCTCTGTTAAAAATGAATTCTTCTGCCATTTTTCTCACCTGCTTTCTTATTAATCGTTTGATAAGGTGCTTGTTGCAACTTTCTGAATTTCGTAAATATCCTTCGCAAGGCACGGGGTTAAAAGGTTGGCGATATTCATAGATTTTTGGTCTTC
>CAKZZK010000032.1 GCA_937885235.1 uncultured Treponema sp. | reverse complement strand
GTCACTCACCGTCCACGACTCCGTCACTCACCGTCCACGACTCCGTCACTCAGCAAGCACGAATGCCCCTAAATGCCCTTCGTGCCGGAATGTCCGTATATGATGTCCCGCCCTGCTGGAAAGAGCAAGCTGCAATCGAATGCCCATGCGCTCACGCGGCAGAGCGAAAAAAATATGAAAAAAATCGAAAAAAATGTTTGACAAAACAAAAGCGGATAGAGTATACTACTGTAAATCGGAAACGTTTCCGATAACGTTTCCATAATTTGGAGGAATATATGAAACGAATCGTATCTAGCATCTTGGCTGGAACAGTAGCGGCAGTAAGTTTCCTGTCTTGTTCAAAAGGCGGCGCAGGGGCTGGGCAAGTCCGCTACTTGAACTTCAAACCAGAAGTCGCGGCAGTGTATCAGGAGCTGGCGGCAGCTTACGAGGCGGAAACAGGAGTAAAAGTCATCGTTGAAACGGCGGCAAACAATTCTTACGAGTCAACGCTCACCTCAAAGATGGCGACAAAGCAGGCTCCCACGCTGTTCCAGATCAACGGTCCCCGCGGTTACGCAAGCTGGTCAAGCTACTGCGCAGACCTTTCCGGCACCGAGCTTTACAAGCACCTTTCGGACAAGTCCCTCGCAGTAACAGTCAACGGAGTTCCTTACGGCATCCCCTATGTCGTTGAAGGCTACGGAATCATCTACAACAAGGCCATCACCGACAGGTATTTTGCACTTGCCAACAGGGACACATCCTTCAAGAGCATGGACGACATCAAGAACTTTGCAGCGCTCAAAGCCCTTGCCGATGATATGCAGGCAAAAAAGAACGTCCTGGGCATCAAGGGAGTCTTTGCTTCAACCTCTTTGAAAGCAGGCGAAGACTGGCGCTGGCAGACACACCTTGCAAACCTTCCCGTCTACTATGAATTCAAAAACAACAACGTTGACCTTTCTTCTGACGCAACAAAGAAAATCTCCTTCCAGTATGACAAAGAATTCAAGAACATCTTCGACCTGTATTTGAATGATTCCGTTATTGAAGCAAAGAACACCGGCATCAAGACCGTTGACAACTCAATGGCAGAGTTTGCCCTTGAAGAATGCGCAATGGTTCAGAACGGAAACTGGGCATGGGGACAGATAAGCGGAGTCAGCGGAAACAAGGTTCTGCCCGAAAACGTAAAATATCTTCCTATATATACAGGTGTTTCTGGTGAAGAAGGACAGGGATTGTGCATCGGAACAGAAAACTTCTACTGCATCAACAAAAAAGCTTCCGCCGCAGACCAGAAGGCAACCGCAGATTTCATCTACTGGCTCTATTCATCAAAGACAGGAAAGGATTACGTTACAAACAAGCTCGGCTTCATCGCGCCATTTGACACCTTCTCTGAAAGCGAAAGACCCACTGACCCGCTCGCTGTTGAAATCAGCAGCTGGATGGCAAAGCCGGGAATCACCTCTGTTGCCTGGAACTTCACGCTCTTCCCGTCGCAGACCTTCAAGGACAACTTTGGCGCATCACTGCTCCGCTACGCACAGGGCTCAAAGGACTGGGCAAGCGTAAAAGCCGACGTTGTTTCAGATTGGGAAACAGAAAGCAAGATGTAAGGCAAAATCAGGCAGCCTGATTTCACAATTTCATAATACCCATCTCCGCCGTCAGAAACGGCGGCGGAGACTTCTGCATCCTTAAAGGAGGAAATTCATGGAAAAGGAAAATAATCCTGCAAGAAAATATTTTCCGATTTTTGTTTTGCCTACACTGATTTGCTTCACCCTGTTCTTTCTTGTGCCGTTCATCATGGGCATCATACTGTCTTTCACAAACTTCACAACGGTAACAGACATCAGGGGATTCGTAGGTTTCGCCAATTACATAAAAGCATTTACCGCGGATTCCGAATTTGTACACGCGATGGGATTTACCTCGCTGTTCACGGTGGTTTCGATTGTAACCGTAAATGTCTTTGCCTTTGCCCTTGCAATTCTGCTCACCAAAGGCATCAGGGGAACGAACTTTTTCCGTTCAGTATTCTTTATGCCCAACCTTATCGGCGGCATCGTTTTAGGCTATGTCTGGAACCTTCTGATAAATGGATTTCTTCTGAAATTTTTCGGCGAGGATATTTCATTCAAAACACAGTATGGCTTCTGGGGCCTTGTCGTCCTGACCAACTGGCAGCTCATAGGCTACATGATGGTCATCTACATTGCCGGCCTGCAGAACATCCCCGATGACATACTTGAAGCCGCACAGATTGACGGGGCATCGCTTGCAACAGTGCTGTTCAAGGTAAAGATACCTATGGTTATGCCGTCAATCACCATCTGTATGTTCCTAACGCTGTCAAATTCCTTCAAGATGTTCGATCAAAACCTCGCCCTCACCGCAGGAGCGCCGGAAAAGACAACAGAGATGCTTGCCCTGAACATTTACCAGACATTCTACAACAGGAATGCAAACTGGCACGGCGTGGCTCAGGCAAAGGCGACCGTATTCTTCATCATCGTAGCGCTGATTGCATTCCTGCAGCTCAAACTTACCAACAGAAAGGAGATTGAATCATGACAAAACAAAGAAAAACTGAATCAGGATTTACCTACACAATTCTGATTTTGCTGACGGCGATATTCATCTTCCCGATTTTGCTGGTGTTTATGAACTCCTTTAAGTCGCGGCTCTATGTTTCAACGGCTCCCTTCGCGCTTCCGCGGGGAACAATGTTTGTCGGCATGGAAAACTACCTCAACGGTCTGACGACATCGGGATTTTTCCTTGCCTTCATACGCTCCGTGTGGATAAGCATCGCATCTGTCTTCCTTATCATCCTCTGCACTTCCATGACGGCCTGGTTCATCGTCCGCGTAAAAACCAAGCTCACAAAGGCGCTGTACTATGTCTTTGTGTTCAGCATGATTGTCCCCTTCCAGATGGTCATGTATACAATGACCTTCATGGTCACGTTCCTTTCCTTTGACAATGTGCTGGGAATAATCCTCGTCTATCTGGGATTCGGCGCAGGACTCTCGGTGTTTATGTTCACGGGCTTTGTAAAAAGCGTTCCGCTTGAAATTGAAGAGGCTGCCACTATCGACGGCTGCAATCCGCTGCAGACCTACTCCCTCGTCGTATTCCCCATGCTCAAGCCCACGGCAATCACTGTCGCAATACTGAACGCTATGTGGGTCTGGAACGACTACCTGCTCCCCTATCTGATTCTCGGCTCTGACCACAAGACCGTGCCTGTGGCAATACAGCTTGCAATGCAGGGCGCTTACGGTTCCACCGACTACGGCGGGTTCATGGCAATGCTGGTTGTTTCGATTATTCCGATAATTATTTTCTATATTTGCTCGCAGAAGTATATAATCAAAGGCGTAATTGCAGGAGCAGTAAAAGGATAATATGACTATTAAGGACATTGCAAAGGAATGTGGCTGCGCGGTAGGAACGGTATCGCGCGTGCTGAACAATCACCCTGACGTCAGTGACAAGACAAGGGAAAAGGTTCTGGCAGTGGTAGAGCACTATGGCTTTGTGGCAAACGCAAATGCCAAGCAGCTCAAGAGCCAGGAACGCAAAAACCTTGCCATCATTGTCAAAGGGACATCAAGCATCTTTTTAAACAGCCTTACGGAACGCATATTGAAAAGGCTTGAAACTTCCTCATATTCCGCCGATGTAATTATCCTTGATGAAAACGATAATGAAGGAACCGAGGCCGTAAAGGTCTATTTTTCACTAAAGCCGTTGGGCATCATCTTTCTGGGGGGCACTCCGGAGATGATAGGCGGCGATTTTGAAAAAGTGCACGTGCCGAGCATTTTGATTTCAAACAATGCCGGTTCGCAGGACAGCAGCTATCTTTCGAGCATCAGCACTGACAATTTCAAAGCAGCGTACTGCTCTGCGAGCCATCTGATAAAGAATGGACATACACAGATCGGCGTCATCGGAGGCTCGCTGGACTTTGCGCTTGCCCGTATCCGTTACGAGGGTTTTGCCAAAGCCTTGGAGGAAGCAAAGATTGCCTTTGACTTTGCCAAGGCTTATGAAGCGTCCAAGTACTCCTTTGAGGGCGGCTTCAATGCGGCACAGGCGCTTTTGCAGAAAAATCCCGACATTACGGCGATCTTCACCATGTCCGATGTGATGGCTATCGGCGCTATGAGGAAATTGAAGGATATAGGGAAGGCTGTTCCTGACGATATCTCCGTCATCGGCTTTGACGGCATATCGCTCAGCAGCTATATGAGCCCGCGCCTGACGACCATACACCAGCTGGAGGACAGGCTTGCCGACGAGGGGCTTGCCCTGCTGCTCGACAGCATTGAAAAAAAGACTCCCCCCTCGCACAAACTTATTCCCTTTGAATTTATCGAGGGGGAAAGCGTGAAGGCTATAAACCAGTCATTCCAAGGATAACTGCCACGAGCGCCGTTACCTTTGTAACGGGGTTCACGGCAACCCGCCGAACATAGACGTGGACCTTTATGCCGTCAGCCAATTCCTCTTCCACAATGCGGGGGGAGCGGCTGTTCTGGCAGATGCGGACAGCTTCCATAAAAAGCGCACCTCTCCCCTCCTTTATCCTGTCAAAAGCAACAGAGGTTTCGCCCTGCCACTCGCTGAAATACTTTCTGAAGAATTCCCTGAAAGATTTATTTCCCCGTATAATCCGCAGCTGCGTTTCGTCCGCTTCAAGGACGGACATGGGAAGGGTGCTGAAGACGTTCTTGAACATTTCGTCATCGGCATTCGTCACGATGGAAAGGTCGTAAAGGTTGATTTTTCCCAGAGAAGCATAATAGTCGGACTCCGCGGGGTTTTCAAAACCAATCTGACGGCCCGTTTCGTAGCGGTCAAGTATCTCTTTCAGCGGAATCGCACGGCAGTAGAAATGCCCCTGCAGCTTCGTGCAGCCCACTTCTTTCAGGAACGCGACCTGCTGCTCGGATTCCACCCCTTCGCACAGCGTTTCTATGCCGAGCCCCATCGCCATCCTCACGAGGTTGGAGAGGATTATCTTGCTCTTCGCGTTTTCATAGAACTGCTGCATAAATTTCATATCGAATTTAATCAGGTTAAACGGTATGTCATGCAGGACATTGAGCGAAGAGTAGCCGGAGCCGAAATCATCCATCCAGACCTTGAAGCCCGAAGACTGGAAGCGCTTGACCTGAGCCTTCATGTAGTCATAGTCGCTGCCAATCATGCTCTCCGTGATTTCAATCGTGAGCTTTTCAGGAGGAATGCCTGCCTCGACCATGCGCCGCTGGATTTCGCCGACAACATCGCAGCTCGTAAAGTCTGAGCGAGAGAGGTTTACCGAAATCGGAACTATGTACAAGCCCGCGTCCGCCTGCGTCTTCATCTTTTTCAAAATCTGGTCGGTCACATACAGGTCGAGCTTGTAGATGAGGTTTGCGTCTTCCAGAATGGGGATAAAGTCTGCGGGATTCAGCATGCCCCGCTCAGGGTCTATCCAGCGGGAAAGAGCTTCTTCATCGCAGACCCTGCCGTTTGCCGCGCGGATTATGGGCTGATAATACACCTGTATCCAGCCCTCCTCTATAGCGCGGTCAATGTTGTCTATGATATACTGGCGGTTCCACGCTTCCTGCAACATTGACTTGTCAAAGTAGGTGAAGTGCGAGAGGTAGAAGCTTTTGTTGGAATCGCAGGCTATTTTCGCGCGGTCGCAGGCAAAGCTTGCGCCGCAAATTTCCATCTTGCCGGAATAGATGCCAACCCGCACAGGAAGGCTTTTACCGCCGTTTATGTTTTCGCTGTCGTCAAAGAGCTTCCACAGCCGATCTTCCAGATCAGAGTCGTTTGTGTATACGCAGAAGCGGTCCATGCCCACCCTGCAGCAGCAGTCATTGGAAAAGGTTTCTATCAAGAGCCGTGCAAATGCCCGTATGAGCCTGTCGCCTTCCCCAAAACCGTACTTTGCATTGAAATACTTCATGCCGTTCAGGTCAAAGAAAAGCATGACGGGCACTTCGCCGTTTTCTATGCTCTTGTTGAAATAACTCGTGTCTGCCAGATAAAAAAAGTGGGAGAGCGTGGGGAGCCCCGTGAGGAAATCATATTTTATGATATGCTCAATATCGCTTCCCCTGAACAGATTTGAATATACCGTGCGTACAAGGTCTCCATCACGCTCGCCGTCCTGTCGGTATTCGCCCTCATCGGTGTACCAGACAGTCGCAAGCCTTGTATCGCCTTTGTAGATATGCTTTCCCTGCGCATGGACGATTATGTATTTTCCCTTGACCTTCGTACGGTAAAGCACGTTATATGGTTCGTCCTTTGTTGCAAAGCGGACGGCGGCATCCTCTATCACCGCGGTGTCATCGGGGTGGCAGTCGCGGTACATATCGTTGTCCATAATGCGGTACGCTTCTTCTCTGTCGGTAAAATCAAAAAGTTCAAGAAAGCCTGCTGAAAGAACCAAGGTGACTACACGGTTATCGAGGAACTGATAAATAGCAAGCGGAATGCAGCTATTTTCCATGAGGGCGAATTCCTGTTCATCGTATTGGTATCTTTTCATATTGTTCTCCTACTTTCTTGATATAATTTTATTGTATTACATTTTGGCGTAAAGTCAAGAAATATCCTTGCGGCGGTATTCACTGGGAGACACAGAGAATTTTCTTTTGAAGATCTGGATGAAATAGGAGACATTGCCAAAACCGCAGTCCTCCGCAATCTCTGAAACAGTCTTTTTGCTGTCCAAGAGCTCCTCTGCGCTCACTTCGAGGCGGTAATCGTTTACATAGCGGACAAAGCTCATTCCTGTCTCTTCGTGAAAGAACGCCATCAGCCTGCTGGGAGAAAGATGCACAAGCTCGGCGACCTGCTCGACCGAAATATGCTCGGCAAAGTTTTCCTTCACAAACGAAAATATCTTTTTCAGGCGGACTACTTTTGCCTTTGAGCTGTTCCCCTCGCCAGAAACCGTCACTTCGTTGCGGATAAGGTGCATAATTTCAAAAAGCCTTGCCTTTATCAGCAGCGCGTTCTCTGCAAAATCCTTTTCCCACAAGGCGGCAAGCTCCTTCACGAGCAGAAGCAGCCTGCCGTTGAGAGGGCTTTCTTTTTTCAGATAATAAGAAGAAAGCTGGCAGTATTCTTCAAAGCGGGAGAAAAAACGCTGGCTGCACAGGGAGCTGGGATTTTCTTCAAGGAGCGCAAAGTCAAAGAGAATGTTGTAATATGCCATAAAGTCATCTTCGTGCCGCAGGATGGCGTGAATTTTTGACGGCGGAATGAGCACGATGTCTCCCTCCCGACACTGAAAGCGCCTGCCGTCCACAGAGATGACGCCACAGCCATAGCTTACATAGATGATTTCAAATTCCTCATGCCAGTGCGGGGGAAAGCCGCCGAGCCATTCAGGAATCCTCCCGTGGTAAACCGCAAAGGGAAAGTTCGTCGTTCCGTGCAGCGCCCTCTCGTGGAGCGAACATCTGCTTTTCATAGCAAGGGCAGTATAGCAAAAAACAATAGTATTGTGGTATAAATTCGCGATTTTTGGCAAAGATTTTTCACAAAAACAGTCGTATCCTGTGATTATGATGAATACGGAATTCAAACGGCAGCTCAAGGAAATAGCCCTCCCCATAACATTGCAGTCAATGATGCAGGCATCGCTCTCCCTCATTGACCAGATTATGATTGGGCGGCTCGGCTCGGCTTCCATAGCGGGAGTCGGGCTTGCGGGAAAGTTTACCTCGCTTTTTTCGGTGACAGTTTCGGCGATTGTGACGGTTGCCGGAATCCTCATCTCGCAGTACCGCGGGGCAAAGAACGCAAAAGGGGTGAGCGACAGCTTTTTCCTCCTGCTGTATTGCTCTGCCCTGCTTACGCTGTTGTTCACCGCCCTCTCGCTGCTGTTTCCGCACGAAGTGATGACCTTTTACACGGACGATGCGCCTACCATAGCCGAGGCAGCCGTGTACCTGCGATGGCGCTCTCTGGAATACCTTCCGAGCGTGATTACGCTCTTTGTCTCAACCTTGCTGCGGAATATGAACAAGGCAAAGCTTCCCGCTTTCGCAGGAGCGATGGCTATTATTTCAAATGCAATCTTAAATTACTTCTTAATTTTCGGCATAGGATTTTTCCCCGCGATGGGCTCGGCAGGAGCGGCGCTTGCAACAAGCATTTCCCGCATACTGGAGATGCTGCTCATCCTGTCCTTCTTTTTGCACGAAAAAAAGGCGCAGTCTCTCTATCTGAAAGCGAGCCTCCATTTTTCAAGGGAATTTATAAAGAAAGTCGTAAGCATCCTCCTGCCTATCATCGCAGGAGAGTTTCTGTGGTCCCTTGGAGAGAATATCTATGCGCTTATCTACGGACATCTGGGAACAGAGCCCTGCGCTGCAATGACTTTGATGTACCCCATTCAGGGAATCGCCATAGGCGCGCTGAGCGGAGTCAGTGCGGCGGCAGGAATCATCACCGGCAATTCTTTGGGAGCGGGTGACGAAGAGAGAGCGTGGCAGAATGCCGTTGACTTTATCCGCCTTACGGTGATTTTCGGGCTTGCGATAGGAACCGTGGTCTGTGTATGTGCCCCCGTTTATGTGCGGCTTTTCAATGTGCCGGAAGCGACGCGGCTCATCACGGTAAAAATACTGCTTGCGTTTGCCATTGTGTTCACGGCAAAGGTCTTCAATATGGTTGTCGGAGGCGGCGTACTGCAAAGCGGCGGGCAGACAAAGTTTATGACGGCGGTGAACATCATCGGCACCTGGGGTTTCGGCGTTCCGCTGGGATTTTTAGCCGCTTACCTCTTGCATCTCCCCATCTGGTGGGTCTATTTCATCCTGTCGCTCGAAGAATATGTCCGCCTTGCCATAAGCGCTGCGCTCCTGTATTCTCGAAAGTGGATGAAGAATATTGGGAAGAGCTAAAGAGGCGTAAAACTTCTGCTCCAGACAGTTTTCCTTGTGGGAATCAACATAAAACGTATAATGCGTCACATGGTAAAAGCCGCATGCCCGACAAAAATACTTGCGCTTGGGGATGCGCTTTCCGCGCTTGTCATCGCAGTTAAAGTGATGGCGCCTTGCCTCGTTGATGATGATTCCCGCCTCGCGCTCCGTATAGCAGACTTTTTCTTCTTTAAGACATCTGATATATTCTCCTTGCCCATCTTTCATACTCGTCACCTCTCATTCATACTATATTCTACTATAATAGAAGCAAAAATAAAACAAATTGGCAGAAAAAATCAAAAAAACTGTCATTTTTAGATAAATTTGCTATACTGTCTATTATGAAACGCTTTAACGTGACCGGCACCTGTTTTGCAGACAGGCATTACATGGTAAATATTGATGGACGGGTACAGCAGATAAAGAAAATGGTTGACCGCGGAGACTACTTCTGCATCAACCGCGGACGGCAGTACGGCAAGACGACGACGCTGCACTTCCTCAAAAAAGCGCTCGATGCAGAATACACTGTCTTTTCCATCAGCTTTGAAGGTGCTGATGATGATGCTTTTGAAAGCATTAAAACTGTAGGACTCAAGCTATTCAGATTGTTTCAGCAATCTGTAAAATTTGGTTTGACAAAAAATCTGCCAAAAGCTGCACTACAGTTTTTGCGGACAGATTTTGACTTCTCTAGTGGCGAAGATGCCATTTCTGAGACTATATCAGAATTCTGTGTTCTCTGCCAGAAGCCAATCGTCATCATCATCGACGAGGTGGATCAGGCGGGAAACTACGATGCATTCATCAAATTTTTAGGGCTGCTGAGAAAAAAATTCCTTATGAGGGAACAAATTCCCACATTCCATTCCGTAATCCTCGCGGGTGTATACGATATAAAAAACCTTAAACTAAAAATACGCCCAGAAGCACAGCATCAGTATAACAGCCCGTGGAACATAGCGGCGCAGTTTAATGTAAGCATGAAACTGCCGCAGGACGGCATACGCGGTATGCTTGCTGACTACGAGGCAGACCACAACACCGGTATGGATACAGCCGCATTGGCAAAGCTCTTGTCTGACTATACCTCCGGCTATCCCTTCCTTGTGAGCCGCCTGTGCCAGATTATTGACGAAGAGCTGGAACAAAACTGGACAGAAGAAGGATTTTTGGAAGCGGTAAAAATCCTGCTGAATGAAAACAATACTCTTTTTGACGACATGATGAAGAAGTTCGACAGTTTTCCGAGCATGAAGCTGATGCTCAAACGCATTCTGTACGATGGTGAAAAAATCTCGTATAACGCCGATGACCGCCAGATGGAAATTGCAAGGATGTTCAATTATATAAAAAACCAAGATGGAAAGGTCGCCGTCTCAAACCGTATTTTCGAGGTACGCATGTACAATCTCTTCGAGTCCGAAGCTGAGCTGTCTGGAAACGGGCAGGACGGCGGCATTATCCGCAACGGGTCAATAGACAAGCCGCTGTTTATCCGCGACGGCCATCTGGATATGAAAAAGATTCTGGAAAGATTTTGTGTACATTTTAATGAGATTTACGACAGCAAGGACGAGCAGTTCATAGAAAAGCAGGGCCGCAAGTTCTTCCTCTTTTTTTTAAAGCCGATTATCAACGGCACGGGCAATTTTTACGTAGAAGCCCAAACGCGCGATGAACGCCGCATGGACGTAGTGGTAGACTATGCAGGAGAGCGCTTTGTCATCGAGATGAAAATCTGGCACGGAGAAAGCTACAATGAGCGCGGAGAACAGCAGCTTGCGGATTGTCTGGACTATTACGGGCTGGAAAAAGGCTATCTTTTAAGCTTCTGCTTTAACAAGAACAAGCAAAGCGGTGTGCGGGAGATTGCGCTGCAAACTGGAACCGGGAGCAAGACTGTCATAGAGGCCGTGGTGTAGGAACGGCGGGCAGCTTTCGTTCTTCCATAGGTTCAAGTATAACATACAAAAAAGACAGCAACAAGCTTGTCAAATTAAAAGTCATGCAGCCTACCCCGCTTCCCACTCGGTGATGTTTCTCTCCACCGTGGAGAAATTCACCCCGATACAAAAAATCTTGCGCTTGTCCCCCGTGTACGGCGCCGCATAGCCCCGCTCCCTTATCTGGGCGAGGGCTTCCTTGGCGGAGCCATCCCGTTTGAACTCAAAGACATAGACGTATTCCGGTGTCTCTATGATGCAGCCCGCACGGCCGTGCGCGGAATGCACCTCCGTGCGCACGTATTTCCCCAGTACCAGAAGCGAAATGTAGATGACGTTCTGAAAATTCTGTTCGATCACCGCCTCCGCCTCTTTGACAGCAGGATACGGCAGCAGCGCGAACAACGCCGTGAACCAGTTCCTCATTTCCTCCGTATCGCCCGCTTCCACCGCATCGTCCAAGAGGTCTATGTTGAACGGAGCGGGTTTATTTTCAATATGAAGGTAAATTGGGGCAAGCGAACGCAGGAAGCCAAACTTCACTTCCGCATTCGGGAAGCTCAAGCGGCAAGACCTTTGGCGCGAATTCCAGCTTTTAATCGTCAGGTAGCCGCTCTGGTAAAACAGCGGGACGGGGTCTGTATTTTCAGGGTGATAATCTTTAAGCTCGTCCTCGCTGACCTTTACGCCATCTTCAAAATCGCGTATATCGCAGCCAGAGCGGGTCAGCTTGTTGATGAGGAACGTGGGCGTCCCCGTTTCAAACCAGTACGAGCCAAAATCCTTTTCGTCAAGGGCATTGATAAGGCTGTACGGATTATACACGCCCGCACCATCTCCGCAGAAATGATAGCCATCATACAGTCGCTTTAACTCTTCAAGGCAGCTTTTATGGGAAAGCTCCCAGCGTTCTGCCATCAGCTCTATTTCGGGAGCGAAATTTTCCTCCAGTTCCTTCTGTGTAATCCCGCAGATTGCATCAAAATTCTTGTTCAGTGTAATGTCTTTCAGCTGGTTTAAGTCGGAGAAGATACTCACCTTGCTGAATTTCGTCACCCCCGTGAAGAAAACAAAGCGCAGGTATGCGTCGCAGTCCTTGAGCACGGCAAAAAATGCCTTGTATAGCGCGCGGTTTTCCTCCCCCTGTGCCTCGTTTACCCCGGTGTTTTTCAAAAGCGGATTGCCGTATTCGTCCACAAGCACCACCACCTTCCGACCCGTCGCTCCGGCAGCATTTTTGAGCGCGTGCGCAAAGCGGACCGGAAGGGTTTCCGTGTCATTCGGCAGACCGTGCTTCTTTTCAAAGTCGCAGAGCGCATCTTTCAAAGCCTCCCGCAGGCCGTCACTCTTTGTGAATTCCCCCGCGGCAAGCGAGAATTTGAGCACGGGATACGCCTGCCAGGCATCTGGATTGCCTTTTTCAAGACTGGAAATCGCAAGCCCATCGAAAAGCTGCCGCGTCTTCAGGTTACTGCGCGTTGCGGACTACGCGGAAGCCGTGGTTATAATAGGTGCTGGTTGTTGCCACGCTGTGGCGGTACGCAACGGTGATGTGCCGAGTAGCATCAAGGGCACTGGCACCACGGCAGACACGGAGTGTCCCAGCCACACCGCCATCTGGATCAGTAACTCCCGCCGCATTCGGGGCAGAAGCGCTTTTTCGCCTTTGTAACGGCGAACTTTTCCCCGCACTCAGGGCAGAACTTTGCACTGTCGCTCATCTCCGCCCCGCAGGACGGGCACACTTTGCTCCACGCAAGCCCGGCGCACATCACAGCGACAGCATTTACGCAACAGTACTGCTTACCGCTGTCTCACTAAACTGTAGGGATGCCCAACACTGGGCTGTAGGGATCCCCTACAGCTAGCTGTATGGATTACAAACTGCAGGCGGTTTCGAAGCATAAAAAACTCCCCGCCCTTGCGGACGGGGAGCCTTGCAGCCGTAAAACAGCTCAGCAATAACCTAGCGCTTTATTTCAATCTTGTTGATGTGCCAGATGTCGCGCACGTAGTCTTCAATCGTGCGGTCGCTGGAGAACTTGCCGCTGTTGGCAATGTTGAGCAGCGCCTTCTGCGCCCAGCCGCGCTTGTCGGCATAGAGCTTGGCAAGCTTTTCCTGCGCCTGAACATAGGAGTCAAAGTCAGCAAGGATAAAGTACACGTCCGGCCGCTGGCCTTCCACGCCGTAGACGATGGAATCATGCAGCTCCTTGAAGAGCAGTCCCGTCCTGTCGTAAGTGCCATCGACGAGCTGGTTCACCACGCGGGCAAGAGCCGGATTGCGGTCAAGGTACTTCTGCGGATTGTAGCTGTGCTCCTTGTTTATCTTGATGATTTCATCAGAAGTCAGACCAAAGATAACGGCGTTTTCCTTGCCTGCCTCGTGCACAATCTCTATGTTGGCGCCGTCCATCGTGCCGATGGTGAGTGCGCCGTTCATCATAAACTTCATATTGGAAGTGCCGGAAGCCTCATAGCCCGCGGTGGAAATCTGCTCGGAAACATCGCTTGCGGGAATAATCTTCTCGGCAACGGACACGCGGTAGTTTTCCACAAAGACCACGCGCAGCTTGCCACCCACGCGGCGGTCGGTGTTCACGCGGTCAGCCACAGTGTTGATGAGCTTGATGATCGCCTTGGCGCGGCGGTAACCGGAAGCAGCCTTAGCGCCAAAGATGAAGGTGCGGGCTGGAGGATTGTATGAGGGATCGTCAACAATGCGGTTGTAGAGATACATGATGTGGAAGACATTGAGCAGCTGCCTCTTGTACTCGTGCAGACGCTTTACCTGCGTGTCAAAGATGCTCTCAGGGTCAAGGAACTCGTTCTGCGTGTGCTTGAGGTAATTTGCAAGCGCTTCCTTGTTGTGCAGCTTGATAGCCATAAGCTCGTTGAGGGAAGCATCGTCATTGACGTACTTTTCAAGCTCCTTGAGCTTTGACAACTCTGTCTCCCAGCCGTGACCGATGCGCTTTGTGATAAATTCGGCAAGCTCAGGGTTAGAGCTGAGCAGCCAGCGGCGCTGAGTGACGCCGTTCGTCTTGTTGTTGAACTTCTGCGGATAGATTGCGTTCCAGTTCTTGAACTCCTGCTCTTTGAGCAGCTTGGTGTGCAGCTCGGCAACGCCGTTCACGCTGAAGCAGGCGTGGATGGCAAGCCAGCCCATGTAAACCTTGCCGTCATGGATGATGGACATATGGTTCTGCTTTTCGTAGTCATTCGGGAACTTCTGCCTGAGTTCAATGACAAAGCGGCGGTTGATTTCCTCCACAATCTGGTAGATGCGCGGCAGGAGGTTCTTGAAAGTCTCGATGGGCCACTTTTCAAGAGCTTCGGCAAGAATAGTGTGGTTGGTATAGGCAAAGGTCTTGCCTGCGATGTTCCAGGCATCATTCCAGCCCACATTGTACTCGTCAATCAGGATGCGCATAAACTCAGGGATTGCCACCACGGGATGCGTGTCGTTCAGCTGGATTACGTGGTAATCGGGGAACTTGGAGAAATCCGTGCCCACGGTGCGCACAAAGAAGTGCACCAAATCCTGCAAAGACGCAGAGGTAAAGAAATACTGCTGCCTCAGGCGCAGCTCCTTGCCCATAGGTCCATTGTCGTTGGGATAGAGCACGCGGCTGATGTTCTCCGCGTTGTTCTGCTTTTCCACCGCGCGGTGGTACTGCATATCGTTGAAGAGCTGCAGGTCAAAGCCATTGGGGCTGGAAGCCTGCCACAGGCGCAGGGTGTTCACCGTGTTGTTGCCGTAGCCAACCACCGGCATATCATAAGGAGTTGCAGTGATTTCTTCGGCATTCTCGATGTAGAACCTGTCCTGCCCGTCGGGAGTCTTGCCGTATTTGATCTGACCGCCGAATTTCACCGTCACGGACAAATCAGAACGCTTTACTTCCCACGGGTCGCGGTGCTTCAGCCAGTTGTCAGGATACTCCACCTGCTCGCCGTCCACGATGTGCTGCTCAAACATACCGTACTCATAGCGAATGCCGTAGCCGTGCCCCGGATACTGCAAGGTCGCAAGGCTGTCAAGGAAGCAGGCAGCAAGACGACCGAGACCGCCGTTGCCGAGTCCCGCATCGGGCTCCTCGTCCTCTATCATATCATAGTTGATGTTCATGCCGTTGAGCACTTCCTTCACCGAGTCAAAAATCTGGGCATTGATGAGGTTGTTGCTCAAAGCCCGTCCCATGAGGAATTCCGCGCTCAGATAGTAGAGCTGCTTCGTGGGCTTTGCCTCATAGGTGCGCCTTGTCTCCATCCAGTTGGGCATGATGATTTCCAAAGCACTCGCGCTCACCGCATCGAATAAATCGTGCTTGGTGGCCTGCGTGATGTCCTTGCCGTACTGTCTGCGCAGACGCGCCGTCAGATTTTCCTTAAATTGTTCTGCATCGAAAACCATGTTTTCCTCCGTAACCTATTGTTTCCGCGTTTATTTTGCTACCAATATTATCAATGAATTGGCAGGAATGACGTAATGCTCCTGCTCCCTCAATTGCTCTGCCTTGCCCTCTTCCGCAATAGCCTCCTCAGAATCGATGGAGGTATCCGCCACGAGGTACCACTTTTTCTTTCCCTTGCCCTGAATGGTGGGAATTTTTACCATTATATCCTGCCTGTCCGTATTCGCCACGACGTAGAAATCCTTGTCGGGAGCGCCGTCCGCATTCGGGCAGTGCTCGCCAAAAAGACAGAACGCAAGGAAGCGGGAAATCGTATTCCAGTCGGGATTGCTGCCGTCAGCGTTGTACCACTGGATGTCGGGCACGCAGCCCGCCTTATGCCCCTGAAAGAATACCGGACGGCGGAACACCGCGTGGTTCTTGCGCAGGGCTATGGCACGCTTGGTGAATGCAAGCAGCTTTGCGTTTATGCCCGCATTGTTCCAGTCAAACCAGCTGATTTCGTTGTCCTGACAGTAGGCGTTGTTGTTTCCATGCTGTCCCCGCCTGAACTCATCGCCGCCGAGCAGCATGGGCGTACCCTGAGAGATGAGCAGCGTGAGCAGGAAGTTCCGCATCTGCCTGTTGCGGCGCTTTTCTATGAGGGGATTTGCCGTCGGTCCCTCATAGCCGTGGTTATAGCTCCAGTTGGAATCGGTGCCATCACGGTTTTCCTCGCCGTTTTCATCGTTGTGCTTGTGGTTATAGCTCACAAGGTCGTTCATCGTGAAGCCGTCATGACAGGTCACGTAGTTGATGCTGTGGGCAGGGGTGCGTCCCGATATGGTAAAGAGGTCGCTGGAACCGCTTATCCTCGTCGCCGCGCTCGTGGAAGCATGCTCATCGCCCCGCCAGAAGCGGCGGATTTCGTCACGGAAGCGGTCGTTCCACTCTGCCCAGCGCCCGCCGGGGAAACCGCCGAGCTGATAGGCTCCGCCCGCATCCCACGGTTCCGCAATTATCTTTGTCTTTGCAAGTATGGGGTCCTCGGCAATAGCGTTTGTGAGCGGCGGAAAGCGCAGCACCGCCCCTTCCTGACTGCGGCTCAAAATAGAAGCGAGGTCAAAGCGGAAGCCGTCCACATGGTAGTCCAGCACCCAGTGGCGCAGGCTATCGATGATCAGCTGGCGCACCACGGGATGGTTGCAGTTCACCGTGTTGCCGCAGCCTGAAAAGTTCATATAATATTCCTTGTGGTTGCCCACAAGCTGGTAGTAGACGCTGTTTTCAAAGCCCCGCAGGTTGAGCGAAATGCCGTGCTCATTGCCTTCCGCGGTATGATTGTACACCACGTCGAGGATGACCTCTATGCCCGCGCGATGCAGCTCTTTGACAAGCCGTTTGAACTCATTCACCACGCCGCCGGGGGACTTGTCAGCAGCATAGCTCGCTTTGGGGGCAAAAAACGCCATCGTGCTGTAGCCCCAGTAATTCTTCATCCGCTCGCCGGTACGGGGATTTATGTTCGTGTTCTCGTATTCATCAAACTCGTGGATGGGCATCAGTTCCACGGCAGTAATGCCTAAATCCTTCAGATAGGGGATTCTCTCTATGAATCCGTCATAGGTGCCCGGATTGCGCACACCTGAATTGCCGTTGGCGGTAAAGCCCCGCACATGCACCTCGTAGAGGATGCTTTCGCTCAGGGGGCGATTGATGGGCCTGTCACCTTCCCAGTCAAAGGCGGCATCGTCGACGACCACGCACTTGGGAAAATCATAAAGATGCCTGCTTTCGGCAAGCTCCACGTCTGTCTTGTCTACGGGAGTCCGGTAGGTGGGCGGCAGGTTGTGGAATACGGAAACCGGCGTAAGCGCCTTGGCATAGGGGTCAAAAAGCAGCTGCTTGACATTGAAGCGGTGGCCCTGAGATGGCTCAAAGGGACCGTCCACCTGATAGACATAAAGCGCTCCTGCTTTTAATCCGGGTATAAAGATATGCCACACATCCCCCGTCCTGTTCTGTACGGGGTCAAGTTCTATAGAAGCATAAGGGTCATTGTCATTAGAGTTTTGGAACAAATCAAGGATAACTCTTGTCCCATTTCTGCTGAAAACGGCAAAATTCACACCTTCCGCCGTCACTTCAGCTCCAAGGGGAAAAGGCTTTCCGGGCAAAATATTCTCCACGCACATATACGCAGTATAACAAATCGTTTTTGTTTTATCTACCCCCAATCTTGTGCAGGGTCGGGTTTTATTCTATACTATACCAATGAGTGATATAAACACAGCAGAAGTGCCGGTGGGACCTAAGACGGCGCTTGTTTCCATTGTAGGGCGGCCCTCTGCGGGCAAATCCACCTTCCTCAATACGGCAAGCGGGGAAAAAATCAGCATCGTCTCCGCCGTGCCCCAGACAACGCGCAACGCCATCCGCGGCATTGTGAACACATCCTTCGGACAGCTTGTCTTTGTGGATACGCCCGGACTGCACGAAAGTGAAAAAAAGCTGAATCTCAGGCTCACCAAGATTGCCTCTGACCAGATGAAGGACAGCGACGCCATCCTCTATATCATAGACTGCACGCGCGAGCAAGGTTCCGAAGAAGAGCTCATCGCGGGCATGGTTCACCCCTATACGGAAAAACTCGTCATAGCCATCAATAAAATAGAAGATATTCGCGCAAAGGCGGAAAACGCGCGCGCCTTTGTCGCCAGGCAGTTTCCTGACTTTCCCCAAGAGCGGGTTATCCAGATGAGCGCGAAGGCAGACCAGAACGTGAACGATGTGCTCAAAGCGCTGTATGACCTTGCCCCCGAAGCCCCCCACCTCTACCCCGAAGAGTTCTACACAGACCAAGAGGATGACTTCCGCATACCGGAGATTATCCGCGAGCAGGCAATCAACAGGCTGGAGCAGGAGCTTCCCCACGCCATCTATGTGCGCATAGAGGACTTGAAGATGGCAAACCCCAACCTCCTCAAAGTACGCGCCCTGCTCTGCGTAGAGCGGGAGAGCCAGAAGGGCATTGTCATCGGCAAGGGTGCATCCATGATAAAGGCAATCCGCACAGAGGCGGTCAAAGTGTGCCGCGAGATATTCCCCTACCGCGTGGACATTGACCTGCAGGTGAAGGTAGACAAAAACTGGCGGCAGAAGGACCAAGTTCTGAATAAAATCCTAAAATGATGCAAAACAGGCTTTTTTCCAACCGCGCCCTGTGGCTCCTGATATGGCCGCTGCTCGTGGAACAGCTTTTGCAGATAACGCTCGGCATGGCAGACATCGTGATGGTGGCTTCCCTGGGGGAAGCTGCGGTCAGCGGCGTGTCCCTCGTAGATCAGGTGAACATCCTGCTCGTGCAGGTCTTTGCCGCGCTCTCAACAGGCGGTGCCGTGGTCTGCTCGCAGTACATCGGCAGTTCTCAGTTCCCACTCGCCGAAAAGACGGCAAAGCAGCTCCTCTATACTATAAGCGCCATAGCGATTTTCCTGCTCTGCGCAGGGTTGGCGCTGCACAAGCCGCTTCTGAGGCTCATCTTCGGCAAGGTAGAAGAAGACGTCATGGCGGCAAGCCAGCGCTATTTCCTCATCACGCTCCTCGCGCTGCCCGGCATAGCGATATACAGCGCGGCGGCGGCAATCTTCCGCGCACAGGGCAATTCGCGGATAAGTATGCTCATCGCCCTGCTCGTCAACGTCATCAACATAGGCGGGAATGCGGTCTGCATCTATGGCCTGCACTGGGGCGTGGCGGGGGTTGCCGTTCCCACGCTGCTTTCCCGCAGTGCGGCGGCAGCAGTCCTGCTCGTCTGCCTCTACCGCGCCCAAACAGACAAAGACAGCAAGGCCATCTCCATCCGCGGCATTTCCCGCGTGCAGATTGACTTCAACCTCGTCGGCAAAATCCTCAAGCTGGGCATTCCGAACGGACTTGAAAACTCCACCTTCCAGATTGGGAAGCTCCTCGTGCTTTCGCTCATCTCCACCTATGGCACCACTGCCATTGCGGCAAACGCGGCGGCAAACACCATGGCTTCCTTTGAGGTGCTGCCGGGCAGCGCGGTGGGGCTTGCCATGCTCACCGTGGTGGGTCAGTGCATCGGCGCACGGCGCAGCGATCAGGCTTCGTATTACACAAAGAAGCTCATGCTGATTGCCTATACGGGCTTCTGGCTGCTCAATATTCCTCTGATTTTTCTTTCCTACAAAATCCTCTGCCTCTACGGTATGTCTGAAGAGACGACAAAGCTCAGCTGGTATATGACGCTGTGGCACGGGATTGCGGGAATGCTCATCTGGCCGCCTTCCTTTAGCCTGCCGAACGCGCTGCGTGCCGCGGGGGATGCGGCTTTTACCATGATTGTGTCTATGCTGAGTATGTGGACGCTGCGGGTGGGCATGAGCTACGTGCTCAAATACACGGGCATCTTCGGCCTTGTCGCCTTTTTCGGGCTGCCAGCTTCCTTTGGGGCTATGTGCGTATGGATTTCTATGACGATAGACTGGGCTTTGCGCTCGATTCTCTTCATCATACGCTTTGCCCGCGGGAAGTGGAAGACTAAGCATGTAATATAGGCTAGAACCTGCCACCTATGCTACTTATAAATCCGCTTCAAACCATTCGTCCTCTTGTTCATCGTAGTATAAGTTTATTACCGTTTGTGTCATTCGTAAGCGATTTTGTCAAGTTAAGCACCTAAAAATTTAGGGACTTTT